>NZ_JBFTLU010000241.1:0-6598 GCF_056396605.1 Pseudomonas sp. 05T35 | reverse complement strand
CTTCCAGGCTTTCAGGCCACGGTGATTGCCGCCCTTGGTTTCAATCAGTTCACCAGTGTGCGGGTTTTGATAAACCTTGACCACACGGGCGCGGCGGGTTTTCGGTGCGGCGGCCTGCAGCAGGCCGGATTTTGGGTTCGGGTTGAGAATGGCGATGATGTCGCGCAAGCTCTTGCCGTAGGTTTTCATCAGCCCCTGGAGCTTTTCTTCGAATTCGATTTCTTTCTTGAGCCCGGCGTCGTTCTTCAGCGATTCCAGCTGCGCGAGCTGTTCTTGAAGGGCCTTTTCAGCGGCACGAAATTCAGCGAGTCTGGACAATATCTTTACTCCAATAGTGTGTTTGGCTGATACCAACCGCCAACAAAGCTATAAGCCAAGAGCCTTGTAGCGACTCGGTGTTAATGGCTCACCTGTCAATCTTGCGCAGGCAAGAAAAATTGTAGTAGTTAATTTGCTCAGAGTAAATCACGTCTTTTTCATGATGTAACGCGCGTTGCTGTTTGATGCAATTTGCGGCGTGGATCCTTTTGTTGAGGATGTCCATGGAACGCGCAAAGTGGCTAATTAATGGCTGTTCAACGCAATAATGAAATCGGTAGCCGGCATGGGTCGCCCAAATAGGTAGCCTTGCAGGAAGTTCACCCCGTGACGGGCAAGATAATCACTCTGTTCGAGGGTTTCGACACCTTCGGCAACGATACCAAGGTCCAGCTTGGCCGAGAGTTCGATGATGCTGTCGAGTATGTGGCGGGACAAGGCATCAACACCGATCATCGCCACAAAGCTCTGATCTATTTTCAGAAAGTCCACATTGAACTGGCGCAAATAGCCCAGGCTTGAATGCCCGGTGCCAAAATCATCGATCGCAATCATCACCCCCAACGCATGTAACTGTTCGAACAATTGAAGGGTGATGGCGTTGGGTTCGATCAGCTCGCGCTCGGTCAGCTCCAGAACCAGCGCAACCTTGCCGGGCGGGAAGGCGGCGAGAAACTCGCGGCAATCGTCTACCAGCGCAAGGTCACGGCAGTGGCTGGCGGTGATGTTGATGCCGATGTGAAAGCGCTCATGGAACATAGGCGCATGCGGGGCGAGCAACGCGGCAGTCTGGCGCATCAACGAGCGGGTCATCGGCACGATCAATCCGGAATGCTCGGCGAATGGAATGAACAGGTCCGGACGCACCAGGCCTTCTTTTGGGTGCTGCCAGCGCATCAGGACCTCGACGCCTGCCCACTCTTTGCTATCACCGTGAACCACAGGCTGGAAGTAAGGAATGAACTCATTGGCTTCCAGTGCCCGTTGCAGTTCATGAGTCTGTGACGACGAGCGTTTCTGCAGCCAATGACCAACGGCCCCGGCGATCACCCCAAAGAAGATCAGCAGGCTGAACAACGGCGGGTATTCGCTTTTCATGTAGCGCCAGACTTCGCCCTCGGGAAAACCGGCCTCTACTTCAAAGGCATACCGCGAAGACGCAAGGTTGCTTCGGGCTACCGGCAATACGGACAAGGTGCCCTCGTGGACCTGGCCATCGGTAGATAACCAGTGGGGGCCGACTTGCAGTAACAGTAGAGTCTGGCGACCAATCAGCCGCAGGACGTTGCTCAGGTGATAGCCGTCAAGGGCGGTCAGGGCGCCTTGCTTGCCTTCGCTGAGGCGATACACCAGCACCGCGGTATTGGGTGTGACCGGGTTGCCGTTCATCAACCACAACTTGCCTTGTGTGTACTCGCCAGGATCAACCGCTGCCTGATAGTCGCCAAATAGTGAACTGCAATATATGTTGTTGTCCCACACAAGATTGGTCGAACGCACGAAGGGCCGGCGCGTGACTTGTTCGCGCAGGGCCAGTTTGACATCGGCGCAAGGCTGTCCGGCCAGCGGCAGCAGTTCTTGTGCCGCCAGCGCGGTGTCATCGAGCATCAAATCGAATTGCCGCACCGCTTCTTCGGCCGTTTGGTGGGTGCTTTGCTCCAGCGCCCGTCCGGCCTGCATATGCAGAATGACGAAGCCCAGCACCACCGGCACCAAGCCGATCAACAGCGTGATGAGGTTGCGAGTCCGTGGCGTGCGGCGGGCTTTGATGGTCAAGGGCATGTGTGGAACCTGCGACGATGGAGTAGGGAGCTCAAGTGCAGGCAGGGCACAGGCTTGCCTCTCAAAAAGAGTACAGACAAGGGCCATGATAGATGGCGTAAAGGCTTTGCGCTTTTCAACGGTAGTCCAGGCTTGCGGCCAACTTGATAAACGCCAGGGTCGCCGGTGATGACTGGCGCTGGTCGAGTACTGCCAGGCCGACCTGACGTTTGACCGGCGGTGAAAGTGGCTTTTTCACGTAGCGCGCATGTTCCGCGTTCGGCAGCGAAAGTTCGGCGACCAGTGTCAAGGCGTCGCCACGGCTGACGGTTTCCAGTGTGCTGAGCAACTGCGAGCTGCGATAGCGAATGTCCGGAGTCAGCCGGGCGGCGCTGAACAGGTGCGAAACCAGCTCCGAAGAGCCGGCTTCAGTGAGAATGAACGGGTCGTGACACAGATCACTCAAGCTCAGGCTGTCGCGTCGGGCGAGTTCATGAGTGGCCGGTATCAGCGCGACCATCTGGTCTTCCACCAGGGCAAACGTATCAAAGCGTTCCTCGGGCAACACCACAAAACCGATATCGATACGCCGCTCGTCAAGCCATTGCAGCACTTGCCGATCCGGGCCTTCGTCAACGTGGATCTCGATTCCGGGATACGCCGCACGGTAGTGCTGCAAAATCTTCGGCAGCAGTTTGATCGACGAGGTCGGTCCGAATGAGCCGATACGCAGCGTGCCACGTTTCATTCCGCGAGCATCCGCTGCTTCCTGGCGCAAGGTGCTGGCCAGCCCGAGCATGGCGCGGGCGCGTAACAGCAGTTGTTGTCCGATATCGCTTAGCTCGATGTGGGACTGATGCCGTCTGAGCAACTCTACACCGAGTTCCTGCTCCAGCGACTTGATGGCATGGGACACCGCCGACTGGGTGATGCCCAGGCGGTTGGCCGCACTGGTGAAACCGTGCAGCTCGGCCACCAGCGAAAAAATCTCGAGTTGGGTCAGGGTCATGAGTATTTACTCATTTTACGATGATCAGGCATTACGCAAAGAATACGTCATCCGACTTCCTTCTCGGCGTGGAAATTTATGAAAAGCCTTGTCCAAAGTGGCTCCCGTGATTCAGATGTTCCGGTTTACCTGAAACTCGCCACGGTCACGATGATCTGGGGTGGGACCTTCGTGGCTGGCCGGTTTCTCGCCGACGCTCTCAGCCCGTTATTCGCGGCGAGCCTGCGCTTTCTGTTGGCGAGCCTGGCCTTGCTGCTGTTTATGGCTCTGGCGCGCATCCCTTTGATGCGTCCGACCTTCAGGCAGTGGTTGCAGTTGGGCGTGCTGGGTTTTTTCGGGATCTTCTTTTACAACCTGTGTTTCTTTTACGGCTTGCACTACATCAACGCCTCTCGGGCATCGCTGATCGTGGCGCTGAATCCGGCGGTCATCGGGTTGGCGTCGTGGCTGCTGTTCAAGGAGCGCTTGAGTCGGGTCAAAATTGGCGGCATCGCGATCTGCATCGCTGGGGCAGGGGTGGTCATTTTCAGTCGCAACCAGCCGGTGTTTGATGGCGGCGCCGCGAACAGCTGGATCGGTGATCTGCTGATTTTCGGTTGCGTGTTGGGTTGGGGCATCTATTCGTTGTTTTCCAAAGGCCTGAACCAAGCGTTGGGCCCGCTGCACACCGTGACCTACTCGATTGTGCTGGGCACATTGATGTTGTGGACGACCAGCGCCGCACGCGGCGAGGTGAGTCTTGAGGTGTTGGGCGATTTGCAGGTGACGCAGCTGTTGAGTCTGTTGTACCTGGGGGTACTCGGTTCGGCACTGGCCTACATTTGGTACTACGACGGTATTCGTAAAATCGGCGCTACCCGTTCGGGGGTGTTCATCGCCCTGAATCCGCTGACGGCAGTGATACTTGGCGCGCTGTTGCTGGGCGAGCAGTCGAGTGGGGCGATGTACCTGGGAGGCGGGGCGATTCTGCTGGGCATTTACCTGTGCAATAAACCCCTTGCACCGGCGTCAAAAAGGGGGATTTTATAGAGAAGGCGGACAAACAAGGTTACGCTGTGTAGAATCCGGTTACGCATATAAGAATAACGTCTTCTGGCAGCAGAAGCCTCGCCCGCAAGAGCCTTGGGTCGACAATGAAGATATTTGGGTTCCAATTGATCTACGGTGATTTTCTCGCCCGCAGTGTGCGAGGTATCTCCTGTGCGCCACCCGCCGCTCTCAGCAGTGCTTGTAACTAACGTTCCGTTAATTCCAAAAGCATCATGATGAGGCGCCAACCATGGCAGATTTATACGAAAACCCAATGGGCCTGATGGGCTTTGAGTTCATCGAATTCGCATCGCCGACCCCGAACACCCTTGAGCCGATCTTCGAGATCATGGGCTTCACCAAGGTCGCGACCCACCGCTCCAAAGACGTGCACCTGTATCGGCAGGGCCAGATCAACCTGATCCTCAATAACGAACCCCACAGCGTGGCGTCGTATTTCGCGGCTGAACACGGTCCGTCGGTATGCGGTATGGCGTTCCGGGTCAAGGATTCGCAAAAGGCCTACAAGCGCGCCCTGGAACTCGGCGCCCAGCCGATCCACATCGAAACCGGCCCGATGGAACTGAACCTGCCGGCGATCAAAGGCATCGGCGGCGCGCCGCTGTACTTGATCGACCGTTTCGGTGAAGGCAGCTCGATCTACGACATCGACTTCGTGTTCATCGAAGGCGTTGACCGCCACCCGGTCGGGGCCGGCCTGAAGATCATCGACCACCTGACCCATAACGTGTACCGCGGCCGTATGGCCTATTGGGCGAACTTCTATGAGAAGCTGTTCAACTTCCGCGAGATCCGTTACTTCGACATCAAGGGCGAATACACCGGCCTGACCTCCAAGGCCATGACTGCCCCGGATGGCATGATCCGCATCCCGCTGAACGAAGAGTCGTCCAAGGGCGCCGGGCAGATCGAAGAGTTCCTGATGCAGTTCAACGGCGAGGGTATCCAGCACGTTGCCTTCCTCTCCGATGACCTGATCAAGACCTGGGATCACCTGAAAAAGATCGGCATGCGCTTCATGACCGCGCCGCCAGACACCTACTACGAAATGCTCGAAGGCCGTTTGCCAAACCACGGCGAACCGGTCAACGAACTCCAAGCGCGGGGGATTCTGCTGGACGGTTCGTCCGAGGCGGGCGACAAGCGTCTGTTGCTGCAAATCTTCTCGGAAACCCTGATGGGCCCGGTGTTCTTCGAATTCATCCAGCGTAAAGGCGACGATGGCTTCGGCGAAGGCAACTTCAAGGCACTGTTCGAATCCATCGAACGCGACCAGGTTCGCCGTGGTGTGCTCTCGACTGAGTAATCTGACTCAACGGTAAACCTGTGGGAGCGGGCTTGCTCGCGATAGCGATCTGTCAGCCAACATCAATGTTGAGTCTGAAGACGCCATCGCGAGCAGGCTCGCTCCCACATTGTTTTGTGTGCTTTACGGGCGGCGATGCCGCATCAAATGCTTGAAGCCCTCAAACACCAACACCAGCACCGCCAGCCAGATCGGGATGTAGGTCAGCCATTCTCCCGCCTTGATGCTTTCTCCCAGCAGCAATGCAACCCCCAGCAACAGCACCGGTTCGACATAGCTCAGCAGCCCGAACAGGCTGAATGGCAGCAAGCGGCTGGCAATGATGTACACCACCAGTGCCGAAGCACTGATCACCCCGAGCAGGGGGATCAGCAGCGACAACCACGGGTGTTGATCGAATACGGCAAAGCCTTGTTCACCGCTGTGCACGAACCCGTACGCCACCGGCAGCATCAGCGTCATGTCCAGCCACAAACCGCCGAGGTTGTCCGACGCCAGACGTCGGCGCAGCACGAAATAGGTCGGGTAACCGATGGCCACCAAGAGAGTCGCCCAGGAAAAACTGCCCACCTGATACAACTCGTTGAGCACGCCGAGGGTGGCGAAAAACGCGGCGATCTTTTGCAGGTACGAGAGCTGTTCGCCATAGGCGATGCGCCCGGTCAGCACCATGGTCAGTGGCAACAGGAAGTAGCCCAGCGAAACGTCAAGGCTGTGGCCGTTCAGCGGCGCCCACATGAACAACCAGAGTTGCACGCCGAGCAATGCCGAGGAAACCAGCAGGCCACCGAACAATGCCGGTTTGCTGCCCACTCGACGGAGGATCTCGACCACGCGCCGCCATTCGCCGGAAACCACCATGAACACGGTCATGCACGGCACGGTCAGCAGCATTCGCCAGCCGAAGATTTCCACGCCGCTCAGGGGCGACAGYAACGAGGTGTAGAAATACATGACGGCGAACAGCACCGAGGCTGACACCGATAGAGCAATACCTTTAGACAAACTGTCCTCGCGAGACATTGAGTGAGCGTGAAACGGGTGCAGAGGATACGTGGTTTCAGAGCCGAATATTGTCCGAATGATCAACATAAACCAACTGTGGGAGCGAGCCTGCTCGCGATGGCGGTCTACCAGACGCCAGCGTCCTCGGT
>NZ_JBFTLU010000240.1:0-10425 GCF_056396605.1 Pseudomonas sp. 05T35 | reverse complement strand
GGCTTCGTAGACGTGAGCAATCTCGACCTGCAGCTCCCGCGCTTCGCGAGTGGCCTGCAAACGACCGCGCACACTGGCAAACAGCATGAAGCCGAGTTGCTCCTCGGCTTCGCGCAACATCCCCTCGACCCCGGCCACCGGCAATTGCAGCATCTCGGCAGCGGTGCCCAGATGACCGGTTTGCAGGAGTGCCTGGATCACTTCGATATGACGTAAACGCATGCGTGAAGTCCATGTTCAGCAGGTGAGGGGGTCAGTAACTGAATCCTAACCCAAGTCCGTGCCTATGACTTCAGCTCATAACAGAGGCTTATGAGGCGACGTTTGATTCAGGCTCGCGGGTGATGGTAACGCCCGATTGAACCAGTACAAATTCGTTGTCATCGAGTTTGTTGATGCGGTCGCCAATCGCCAGCTTATAGGTGGTGACAGGCGCAGGCCCGGCGATACCCTCCTGCGACGGGGTGGATTCCTGGAACTCATGCACTGAATAAACACGGCCTTCCGCATCTCTTGCATGGAATTGTCCGACGAGTACTGCTGCCATCTGCTTAGAACCTCTGGAGATAAGTCACTCAATTTGCGGTTCTGTAGACCGTCGATAAGCTTGGTAAGTTTTCCTACAGGAAAAAAATAGTATTTAACTGCCATTCCGCGACACGGAGCACGTTAAGTGCTACCGAATCATCTATAACTACAGGCTCCTTTAGCCAGATAGTCGGGAATTACCAATGAGCAAGGTCTATACGATTGCTGTCCTGGTTGGCAGCTTGAGAAAACAGTCGATCAACCGCAAAGTCGCGCTGGCGCTGGCTGAACTGGCTCCGGCAAACCTCAGGCTGAACATCGTCGAGATTGGCGACCTGCCGCTCTACAACGAAGACATCGATGTAACACCGCCGGCAGCCTACAGCACTTTCCGTGAACAGGTGAGGTCATCCGACGCGGTGCTGTTTGTGACACCGGAATATAACCGCTCGGTGCCTGCCCCCCTGAAGAACGCCATTGACGTCGGTTCCCGGCCTTATGGCAAGAGTGCCTGGGGCGGTAAACCGGGCGCAGTGATCAGCGCTTCGCCCGGCGCTATTGGTGGTTTCGGTGCAAACCATCACTTGCGTCAATCCATGGTGTTTCTCAATGTGCCCTGCATGCAGCAACCGGAAGCCTACCTGAGCAACGCCGGTACGGCGTTCGACGAGTCGGGCAAGGTGTCCGAGTCGGTCCGGCCGTTTTTGCAGAGTTTCATCAATGCCTACGCCGAGTGGGTCGAGCAATTCAAAAAGGATTGATCGATCGGGGGCCAGCGCTTGCGCTCAGGAAGCGCTGGCCAGTCGACTGATGATCGAACCATTGGAAAGTGGACAGCCACACGATAGGGAGTCTGAACAATGCAAAGCCTGGGCACGGTCACACGGCTGATCACCCGTAAAAACGCCATCGACCAGAGTCGTGTCGAGCGTGAGCGGCGCAGCCTGATTCCGGCGGCTGGCGACGTGATCCTGAAGATTGATCGCTGCGCGCTGACCACCAATAACGTCACCTACGCAGCCTATGGCGACTCGATGCATTACTGGGAGTTTTTCCCGACGGGGCGGGCGGAGTGGGGCCACATCCCGGTCTGGGGTTTTGCCGATGTGCTTGCCTCTACAGTTGAAGGCATTACGGTCGGTGAGCGCTTTTACGGGTACTTTCCACTGGCCAGCCATCTTTGGGTACATCCAGAGCGGGTGACCGAACGCGGCTTTTATGACGCCGCCCCGCACCGTCAAACACTGAACTCGGTTTACAACCAGTACACCCGTTGCAGTTGGGATCGGTACTACAGCCCAGCGAATGAAAACCTGCAAATGCTGCTTAATCCGCTGTTTTTGACGTCATTGATGTTGGCGGACTTCCTTCAGAACAATCAACTCTTCGGTGCGACGCGCGTGGTGTTCTCCAGCGCTTCGAGCAAAACTGCTTTCGGCACGGCTATTTGTCTGGAGGACCAGTCGAATCTGGAGCGCGTGGCGTTGACGTCGGCCGGAAACAAGGCGTATGTCGAACATCTTGGGTGTTACGAACGCACGCTCGGGTATGCCGAGTTGGCGTCGTTGCCAACTGACCGTCCGACCTTGTACGTGGATTTCTCTGGCCGTCTGGATTTACGCGATCAGGTGCATCAGCATTTCGCCGAGCAATTGGTTTACAGCTGCGCTGTAGGTTCTACACAGAGCACGGATGAGGCGCAGCTGAGCGCTATAACAGGGCCGCAGCCGGCGTTTTTCTTCGCGCCGATCCAGATTCGCAAACGCAACGCCGAATGGGGCGCGCAGCAGCTTGTCGAGTACATCGGTGAGGGCGGGCGGAAGTTTCATCGGCGAGTGACGGCACCGGCCAATCCATTGCTCAGGGTGGTGGAGAGTGATGGGCTTGAAGCGGCGCAAACGGTGATTTCGCGGCTGTCTCACGGGCAAATCGCGCCGATCGAGGGGCATGTGATCCGCTTGTAATACCTGAATCGCACAAGCAACCGTAGCTGGCGTAGCCTGCGTTCGGTTGCGTGCGATGTGGTTTATTCGCTTTACCCTATATTCGAAATTCCATATATTCGCGCTTCGTTTGTTCAGGCGCATTCACTTCCATGTCCGATCCCTGCAATCCCGTCGATGTGTTCAAGGCGTTGGCCGATGACACCCGCAGTCGTATCGCTTTGCTCATCGCCAAAGAGGGTGAGCTGTGCGTGTGCGAACTGACGGCGGCGCTGGACCTGAGCCAACCCAAAATCTCCCGTCACCTGGCGCAATTGCGCAGTCATGGTTTGCTGGCGGACCGTCGTCAGGGGCAATGGGTTTTTTATCGCCTGCACCCGCAATTATCCCCGTGGGTCGTGACGTTGTTGCACGGCGCGCTGGCAGCCAACGGTGCGTGGCTTGGCGCTGATGTCGCGCGACTACAGGCGATGGATGACCGTCCGGTCCGTTGCTGCTGATCTCCCCCCTCCATCTTCTTCAAGGCTGTTTCGCATGCTCGTAGCGTCGTTGATTTTCCTCCAGACCATCACCCTGGTGATCTGGCAACCCAAAGGCCTCGGCGTCGGCTGGAGTGCGGTGCTGGGCGCCGTCTTGGCGTTACTCTGCGGGGTGGTGCAGGTCAGCGACATTCCGCTGGTATGGGACATCATCTGGAACGCCACCGGGACGTTTGTGGCGCTGATCATCATCAGCCTGTTGCTGGATGAAGCGGGTTTCTTTGCCTGGGCAGCGTTGCATGTGGCTCGCTGGGGGCGCGGTAACGGGCGCAAGCTATTCGCTTACATGATTTTGCTCGGGGCGCTGGTATCGGCGCTGTTCGCCAATGATGGCGCGGCATTGATCCTCACGCCCATCGTGATTTCGATGCTGCTGGCCTTGCGGTTTTCTCCGGCGGCAACGCTGGCGTTCGTGATGGGCGCCGGGTTCATCGCCGATACCGCGAGCCTGCCGCTGGTGGTGTCTAACCTGGTGAACATCGTCTCCGCGGACTTCTTCCACATTGGGTTCAACCGTTATGCAGCGGTCATGGTGCCGGTCAACCTGGTGGCCGTTGCGGCGACGCTGGCGGTGTTGCTGTGGTTCTTCCGACGGGATGTTCCTGCCGATTACGACCTGGAACAACTGGAAGACCCGAAGACCGCGATCCACGACAAGGCAACCTTCGTTGCCGGTTGGTGTGTGCTGGTGATTTTGCTGCTCGGCTGTTTTGCCCTGGAGCCGTTGGGGATTCCCATCAGCGCGATCTCCGCGGTGTGCGCGGCATTGCTGCTGGCTATCGCTGCCCGTGTAGCCTCGCGACCTTGCTTTGGCTGCACGTGCTGGCGCGCAAGAATATTCAAATTGGCTGGGGGTATTACTTCAAGGTCGGGATTGTGCTGACGGTGCCGGTGCTGCTGGTAACCCTGGCGGCGTTGGCGTTGCGCCTGTCTATCTAGACCGAGTCGGCCTCATCGCGAGCAGGCTCGCTCCCACAGGGGGTACGCGTTCCAAATGTGGGAGCGAGCCTGCTCGCGATAGGGCCGATCCAGCCGCCACAAGGCTCAACCCTGGCCCGGCACGTTCGGCCACAAATCCGCCACCAGAAACAACCGCTCGGCTTCTTCCCAGTCACCGTCGTTGTTTTCAGTCAGGCGTACCAGCAACTGCGCAGGCGCCTGCGGGTCGAGTCCGCTCAGCCAGGTCTCCAGTTGCGTGCGGTCCCAGGTATGCTCGGCAGGATAATGGGCGGGCGCGAGCCAGGCGTGCCGTGGTAGCGGTTGCCAGCGGCCTGGCGGGCTCTGGGCGATAAAGTGTGCCCAGTCTCGCTGATGCAGCCAGCGTCCTTTGAGGTGTTGCGGATGGGCGCAGTCGGGTGACTGGGTTTGGCCCGGCCATGGGTACAGCAGATAACCGCCCAGCCACAAGTGTGCGCTGAACCGCAGGATATCCAGCGCGGCCAACGCATCACGGCTTTCGGAGCGCGCGGAGATTGGCAGTTGATGGTGGGTCAGGTGCGCCAGCTTGCGGTCCAGTCGGTCATGGCAGCCCGGTCCGAGCCACTGGGCAGTGTCGTGGCCTTCGCCGTTCTGGGGTCCCAGATACAACTTGATCGCCAGTTCCAGGTGATGCACGCCGTCGCGGTCACGCAGCAGCATGTCCAGCTCGCCCAGCGTGTGGCCGTCGCGGCGGATCGGCAGGTTGGCGGCAATCAGCTCGACCCCCGGCGCATGCTGCACGGCAAACTGCCAGAGGCGTTCGTAATACAGGCCCAGGCGACGAGTCGGGCCGAGCGCCAGCCAACGCTGTAGCTCGCGGCTGTCCTGATCGAGCTGAAGCAGCCAGTGTTGCAGTCGTTCAGGGGCTTGTACCCAATCGCTGCCGGCCAGTGGATGACGTTGTGGCCAGGGTGTTTCACTGAGCATCGGTGGCGCGAGGATGACCCAGGCCAGGTCGCGCACTTCGGGATGGCGCAACTGGCGGGGCAGGGTGAGCAAGCCAGGAAATAAAGTCATCTTGCGAGCATAGCGCTTTGGCTCGCGGCTGAAAGGATTTTGTCTACGGCGCGCTTTCGCCCATAATCGTGTTTTTCGCCGTCGCAGACCAAGCGTCAACCTATCCTGACTAGGAGCCCCATGGAGCAATTTCGCAATATCGGCATCATCGGTCGCCTGGGCAGTTCACAGGTGCTGGATACCGTTCGCCGACTGAAAAGATTCCTGCTTGACCGRCACTTGCACGTGATACTCGAGGACACCATCGCCGAAGTCCTGCCCGGCCATGGCCTGCAAACCTCATCGCGCAAGATGCTCGGCGAAGTCTGTGACATGGTGATTGTGGTGGGCGGTGACGGCAGCCTGCTGGGCGCCGCTCGGGCATTGGCACGGCACAACATTCCGGTGCTGGGGATCAACCGTGGCAACCTGGGCTTTCTGACCGACATCCGCCCGGATGAGCTGGAAGTCAAGGTCGCGGAAGTGCTCGACGGGCACTATCTGGTCGAAAACCGCTTTCTGTTGCAGGCCGAAGTTCGCCGTCACGCCGAGGCCATCGGCCAGGGCGATGCACTGAACGACGTGGTGCTGCACCCCGGCAAGTCGACGCGGATGATCGAGTTCGAGCTGTACATCGACGGCCAGTTCGTCTGCAGCCAAAAGGCCGACGGCCTGATCGTCGCCACACCCACCGGTTCTACAGCCTATGCGCTTTCGGCAGGTGGCCCGATCATGCATCCCAAGCTCGATGCCATTGTGATTGTGCCGATGTACCCCCATACCTTGTCAGGAAGGCCGATTGTGGTCGATGGCAACAGTGAGCTGAAAATCGTCGTGTCGAAGGATATGCAGATTTACCCGCAAGTCTCCTGTGACGGGCAGAACCACTTCACCTGCGCCCCCGGTGACACCATCACCGTGAGCAAGAAGGCGCAGAAACTGCGGTTGATTCATCCGCTGGACCATAACTACTACGAAGTCTGCCGGACCAAGCTGGGCTGGGGCAGCCGGTTGGGCGGTGGAGGCGACTGATGCTCGATCCCGCGCGTAGCTACGACCTGATCGGTGACGTGCACGGTTGCGCTCATACCCTTGAGCATTTGCTGGACCGACTCGGGTATCACAAGCAAGCTGGCGTCTGGCGCCATCCGTCACGCATGGCCGTGTTTCTCGGTGACATCATCGACCGCGGCCCGCGGATTCGCGAAGCGCTGCACATCGTTCACGATATGGTCGAGGCCGGTCAGGCGCTGTGCATCATGGGCAACCATGAATTCAACGCGCTCGGCTGGAGCACGCCGGCACCGCCTGGCAGCGGTAAACAGTATGTGCGTGAACACACGCCTCGGCATGCGCGCCTGCTCGAAGAAACCCTGACTCAATTTGCCGATCACCCGGAGGACTGGCACGACTTTCTTGCCTGGTTCTACGAGATGCCACTGTTCGTCGACGCCGGACGCTTCCGGGTCGTCCACGCCTGCTGGGACGGTGGCCTGATCGACGTGTTGCGTGCGCAGTATTCCGATGGCTGCATCGACGAACACTTCGTCCAGGCGGCAGCGGTTTCCGGCAGTTTTGCCTGCATGGCCTTCGACCGCTTGCTGCGCGGCACCGACATGCGCCTGCCGCACGGCTTGACCATGACCAGCGGCGATGGTCTGACGCGTTCGTTCTTCCGCACCAAATTCTGGGAAGACAACCCGCAAACCTACGGCGACATTGTGTTCCAGCCAGATGCCTTGCCCGAATCCGTGGCTCGCACGCCGCTGTCTCCGGTAGAAAAAGATAACCTGTTGCGCTACGGCATCGACGAACCGCTGTTGTTTGTCGGGCACTACTGGCGCAGTGGCAAACCGGCGCCGATCCGCCCGAACCTGGCCTGCCTGGACTACAGCGCAGTGTTGTACGGCAAGCTGGTTGCCTATCGGCTGGATCAGGAAACCCGTCTCGATCCACACAAGTTTGTCTGGGTCGATGTTGAACGGCCAGAGGTATTGCGATGAGTGTTGTGGCTGTTTTACGTCTGCCGCTGGCGGTGGACCTGAGTGGTTTCGTCAATTTGCTGCAACGCATGCACGTGCCGCATCGGGTCAGCGAAGAAGCCGGTGAACAGGTGCTGTGGGTGCCGGACGCGATCAGCGAAGACGTGCGCTCGCTGTACGAACGGTTTCCTGCGGGCGATCCCGAGCATCAACTGGATATCCCGGCTGCACACGCGAATATCCAGCGTCCTGGATTCGTMGAGCAACTGCGCCACAGCCCGGTGACGGCGCTGATTCTGTTGCTGAGCATGATCGTCGGCGCGGTGACGCTGCTCGGCGAGAACCTCGACACGATGCACTGGCTGACGTTCCTCGAATTTCGCGTGGTGGGCGAATACATCCACTTCACGCCATTGGCCGACAGTCTGGCAGCGGGGCAGTGGTGGCGTCTGGTGACGCCGATGCTGATCCACTTCGGCGTTCTCCACCTGGCCATGAACGGCATGTGGTACTGGGAACTGGGGCGGCGCATCGAGTCGCGTCAGGGCAGTGTCAACCTGCTGGGGTTGACGTTGCTGTTCAGCCTGGTGTCGAACTACGCCCAATATTATTACGGCGGCGCGACCTTGTTCGGCGGCCTGTCCGGGGTGCTTTACGGCCTGCTCGGGCATTGCTGGATCTACCAGTTGCTGTCGCCGAACCCGGCGTATCGCCTGCCTCGCGGGGTATTGGTGATGATGCTGGTGTGGCTGCTGCTGTGTATGTCGGGGCTGATCTCGATGATCGGCTTCGGCGAAATTGCCAATGCGGCGCACGTCGGCGGGTTACTCGTCGGATGCCTCACCGGTTTGTTGGGCGGCTTGTACAGTCGCCGTAGACTCTCTGTCCAATAAACTGCCGTCTAAATTGTGCTGTGAATAACGAGCGCGGAGACCTGATGTCCTCTTTTAACGAAATGATCAAAAACATCACGCCGGAAATCTACCAGAGCCTGAAACTGGCGGTAGAGATCGGCAAGTGGTCCGACGGCGGCAAGCTGACTGCCGAGCAGCGCGAACTGTCGTTGCAGGCGATGATCGCCTGGGAAGTGCAGAACCTGCCCGAGGAACAACGCACCGGCTACATGGGCCCCCAGGAATGCAGTTCGAAGTCGATCACTGTGCCGAATATCCTGTTCAAGTCGGATGCCATCCATTGATCGAGATTGGCCGCGGTGCAATCAGCAAGATGTCGGCGCGCCTCGAAGCGTCGACCGTGCAATACGCTTTTCGCCTGGGCGATACCGAGGTGCCGGTCAATCCTCTGATCGGCAGCACGGTTCGCCTGGAATACCTGGGTGCGATCCACTGCATCCATTGCGGACGCAAAACCAAAACCAGCTTCAGCCAGGGTTACTGCTACCCGTGCATGACCAAACTGGCGCAGTGCGATGTCTGCATCATGAGCCCGGAGCGTTGCCACTATGACGCCGGGACCTGCCGTGAGCCGGCCTGGGGCGAACAGTTCTGCATGACCGACCACGTGGTGTATCTGGCCAACTCGTCGGGCGTCAAGGTCGGGATCACCCGCGCCACCCAGTTGCCGACCCGCTGGCTCGACCAGGGCGCCAGCCAGGCATTGCCGATCATGCGCGTGTCGACCCGTCAGCAATCGGGCTTCGTCGAAGACCTGTTCCGCAGTCAGGTGGCCGACAAGACCAACTGGCGCGCCTTGCTCAAGGGTGATGCCGCACCGGTTGACCTGAAACAGATTCGTGATCAACTGTTCGCAAGCTGTGCCGAGGGCATGCAAGGACTGCAGGAGCGCTTCGGCCTGCAAGCGATTCAACCGGTATTTGATGTCGAGCCGATTGAAATCCGTTACCCGGTCGAGCAGTACCCGGCCAAGATTGTCAGCTTCAATCTGGACAAGAACCCGATTGCCGAAGGCACGCTGTTGGGGATCAAGGGTCAATACCTGATCTTCGATACCGGCGTTATCAATATTCGTAAATACACGGCCTACCAGCTCGCCGTGCATCAGTAAAAGGACTCCAGCATGCGCACCGAACAACCGAAGATGATCTACCTGAAAGACTATCAGGCGCCCGAGTACCTGATCGACGAGACGCACCTGACCTTCGAGTTGTACGAGGACCACAGCCTGGTCCATGCGCAACTGGTGATGCGCCGCAATCCGGCCCGTGGCCCGGGCCTGCCGCCGCTTGTCCTGGATGGCCAGCAACTCGAGCTGCTGTCGGTCAGCCTGGGCGACACCGAGCTGAGTGCCAGTGATTATCAACTGACGGAAAACCACCTGACCCTGCACCCGACCAGCACCAGTTTCACGGTCGACACCAGCGTGCGGATTCACCCGGAAACCAATACCGCGCTGGAAGGCCTGTACAAGTCCAGCGGGATGTTCTGCACCCAGTGCGAGGCCGAGGGCTTTCGCAAGATCACCTATTACCTCGACCGCCCGGATGTGATGAGCAAGTTCACCACCACGGTGGTCGCCGAGCAGCACAGCTATCCGGTACTGCTGTCCAACGGCAACCCGATTGCCTCGGGTCCCGGTGAAGACGGTCGGCACTGGGCGACCTGGGAAGATCCGTTCATGAAACCGGCCTACCTGTTCGCGCTGGTGGCCGGTGACTTGTGGTGCGTCGAAGACACTTTCACCACCATGTCCCAGCGCAGTGTGGCGCTGCGCATTTACGTCGAGCCGGAAAACATCGACAAGTGCCAGCACGCCATGAACAGCCTGAAGAAGTCCATGCGCTGGGACGAAGAAGTCTATGGTCGCGAGTACGACCTGGATATCTTCATGATCGTTGCGGTCAACGACTTCAACATGGGCGCCATGGAAAACAAAGGCCTCAATATCTTCAACTCCAGCTGCGTGCTGGCCCGTGCAGAAACCGCGACCGACGCCGCGCACCAGCGGGTTGAAGCGGTGGTGGCCCACGAATACTTCCACAACTGGTCGGGCAACCGCGTGACCTGCCGCGACTGGTTCCAGCTGTCGCTCAAGGAAGGGTTCACGGTGTTCCGTGACGCCGAGTTCTCCGCCGACATGCACTCGCGTACCGTCAAGCGCATCGAGGACGTGGCCTACCTGCGTACGCACCAATTCGCCGAAGATGCAGGTCCCATGGCCCATGCAGTGCGCCCGGATGCGTTCATCGAGATTTCCAACTTCTACACCTTGACCGTCTACGAGAAAGGTTCGGAAGTGGTGCGCATGATCCGCACCTTGCTCGGCGCCGAAGGTTTCCGCAAAGGCAGCGACCTGTATTTCGAGCGTCACGACGGCCAGGCGGTCACCTGCGACGATTTCATCAAGGCCATGGAAGATGCCAACGGCGTCGACCTGACCCAGTTCAAACGCTGGTATAGCCAGGCCGGTACGCCGCGTCTGGCGGTGAGCGAGTCTTACGATGCGGCGGCGAAAACCTACAGCCTGACCTTCCGTCAGAGC
>NZ_JBFTLU010000239.1:0-6634 GCF_056396605.1 Pseudomonas sp. 05T35 | reverse complement strand
GTCCATCGCCGTCCTCGTAAGTCCCTGGCTCAGTCAGGTTCTCGATTTGTTTTGTATTTAGTTTTCCCACGGATGTTCACTCATCAGAAATTGTCGGGCCTAAGAGACTGTTCCCCCACATGTTCCCCCACTGATCGTGGGATTCAGTGGATGCTCTCAGGACGCTAATGGATGGATACTAGGCTGTAGCCCTTGTATTATCTAGGGTGTCGGTATTTTGTTGGACATTGCCGGACACTACGTTGGCGGTCTATCTCTCCGCCATTACATAGAAAAAGCCCCCGTAGCTGAAAAGTTACGGGGGCTTTTTCGTTTCTGGCGTTTTGTTTGCCTTACGCCCAGCGCCGGTTCAGGCTGCGGCATGACGCAAAAAGCCGTTCCTCGTGTGCCGCTTCAGCGTTCCCCCAGCGCCTCTTCCAGCGGGGCGGTCTCTGTTTTGAACAGCATCCAGACCAGGCAGAAGCTGATGCTGTAGATCGAGGTCATGATCATCATCGGGTAGACGCTGCCATCCGAGAGTTTGCCGGTGACGAAGCCGCACACCGCGGTCATGGCCATCTGGATAAAGAAAAACAGTCCCGAAGCGGTGCCGGCAATGCTCGAGAAGGGTTGCAGTACCGCCAGTTGGCAGGCCGGGATGGCGATACCCACCGAGAGCATGATCAGCAGCATCGGGCAGACGATCGACAGCAGCGCCTCGGGCCAGAGCCGGGTCGCCATGATCAGTAGCGATGAGCCCACCAGGTTCAGGGCGATGGCGTAGCCGATCAGGGCATCGGCATCGTGTCTGACGGACAGGCGGCGGAACAGATTGGAGCCCAGCACATAACCGGCCACGGTGACGGCGAACACTTGGGCATATTCCATCGAGGACAGGTGCAGGGTCCGTTGCAGCAGGGTCGAGGACTCGGCGATAAACGGAAAATAGGTGCAGTACACGCAGCCTATGGCCAGGGAGTAGCGCAGGAAATAGCGGTCGCGCAGCAGCCGCGCGTAAATGCGCAGGGTGCCTTGCTGGCGCGTATCGGGCTGGGCGGACGGACGGGTTTCCGGCAGCAGCAGGCTGATCAGGATCAGCGCCAGCGTGGCAATCACGCTCAAGACCACAAACACCCCACGCCAGCCGAAGGCGGTTTCGATAAGGCTGCCGATCATCGGGGCCACCATCGGCGAAATGGCCATGCCCATGGAGATCCTGCTGAGCAGGCGGGTCTGTTCATGGCGATCGAAACGGTCGCGGACCATGACCCTGCCAATCACTGTGCCGCAGCAGCCACCGAGGGCCTGGAGCATCCGGGCGACGATCAGCACCTCGACATCGCGGGCGAGCACACACACCAGGGTCGCCCCCAGATATAGCGCCGTGCCGCCGATCAGCACTGGCCGCCGGCCAAAACGATCGCAGAGCGGGCCGCCGATCAGCATCGAAAAGGCATACCCGACCATGTACAGGGTGAGCGTCAGTTGCAGTTGAGCATCGCTGGCATGCAGGGCGTCGGCCATCGCCGGCAACGAGGGCAGGTAGATGTCGATGGTGACGCGTGGCAGGCAGACGACCACCAGCAACAGCGCGGACCAGATCCAGGGTGCCAGGTTAGATTTTACAGGCATGGGTTACTCCGTAGGGGCGGGCAATGGCGAGGCGAGGGGAGCGGTGGGCGCCGAGAGGTGCGAGGGCAGGCCGCGGATCAGGTCTTCGGCCATGTGTTGGGCACGCTTGGCGATCATTTCCAGCGAGGAGACGAAGAAGTAGGTGCCGCTGGTCATATGGCCCAGCAGGCGCAGGTGCGGATCCGGCTGTCGGTGCCGGTCGAGCAGTGCGCCACTGGCAAACTCCACTTGCAGGCCACCTCGTTCATCGCGCAGTGCATGGCCGTCCTGCTGCAGCTGCCAGAGCACGCCGGAGTCCTGCTCGCATTCCACCCATTTGGCCGCGCCGGTGGCGTTCACCACGTAGTCGTATTCGCAGGTTTCGGCGGTCGCTGCGTAATGGGCCTTGATCAGGTCTTCCTGCTGCCCCTCGAAACGTACATCGCCTGCCAGCAGGCGCAGTCTGCCGGTTTCGATCAGGACCTTGAGTTTCAGGGCGTTGGCCAGCGGCATGGGTGCACGACGGGCCAGCCAGTCCTTGGCGAAATGCTCGGTGATGGTCTGCTGGTCGACGCTGTCCAAGGCGTTCCAGGCGTACTCGATCACTTCATTGGTGGCGGCGAGGACCAACTGCCAGTCCCTGCGCTGGGTCGCGGCCGCGACTTCCTCGTGCAGGTGTTGCAACGGGTCGCTGTCAGAGCGGAAAAGCGTTCGCCAGTCGCAGTGAATCGCCCGCAGCTCGGCCCGCAGCAGGCGTAACAGACTGCGCAGTGCCAGCTGTCGGGCACCGCCTTGAGTCAGTTGCTCCAGGGCCGCGTGGGTGAGGAACTGCAGCGGGTGGCGCGGTCCGGGCAAGCCCCGGACGAAGGGCAGGCGACCGCTGCGCGAAATCATGTCGATCTGGCCGGTGAACTCCAGCGCCTGGAGACTGAGTACCACGTCCACCGCAGTCAGGCCGCTGCCGATCACGCAGATACGCTGGCCGATCAGGGTCGGGGCGATCTGTTCGCTGATGGGGTAGGGGCTGCGGATAAAACGGTAATGATCGTCCAGTCCGTAATGATCCCGTGGACCGGTATTGCCCACGGCGAGCACCACGCGGTCGGCGAAATGGGTCGAGCCCGCGGTGCTCAGGCGGTAGCGGCTGTCCTTGTCGATCGCCGTGACCCGGGCTTGCACCACCTCGATCTGCAGGTGCTTGCGACGGGCAATGGCGCAGGTCTCGGCGAAGAAATCGCTGAGAAAACGCCCGAATATTGCGCGCGGCACGAAGGCTTCCGCCAGGTCGGTATTGGAAACGGCCTTGAGTTCTTCGGCGTGGTGCGCCTTCCAGCGCAACCAGGCGGAGAAGGTGGAAAAATCCCGGGCGCACACTGACATGGTTTCCGCCACGCGGTTGAGCAGCAGCGAGTCGACGTCCGGGTGGTAAGCCAGGCCCGGGCCGATGCTGTTGCGTGGTTCGAAGACCTGTATGCGCATCCCCCGGGCCTGTTCGGCACTGATCGAGGCGACGAAATGATGCAGGAACGCTACGCAGGCGCCACCGCCGCCGATGATCGCGAGGGTGAATTCGGGGGGTTGTGTTGTAGAAGCCATGTCGCTCTCGGGTATCCATTACAGGGCCGCGACGTTAGGCGCTTTGTGGTTTAATTCGCAGAGCCGTTTATTAGTATTTCGACTGGACCACTATGAGCCGAGGAAAGGTTTCCGTTCCCCTTGATCTGCCCCAGCCCGGCAGCCTGAGCAATGGCAGCCGGGTATTGACCAAACAGGAAAGCGCCTATGAGGCATTGCGCGGCGCGATCCTGGAAAAACTCCTGCCCGCCGGTAGCCAGTTACCCTCTACGCGAACCCTGGCGCAGCGCTGGTCGCTGTCCCGGGGAACGGTGGAAATGGTCTTCGACCGCTTGCGCAGCGAAGGTTACGTGACCCGGGTGTCGGGTTCGGGGACTCGTGTCAGTGCGGTGGTGCCCGATCTCTTTATCCGCGCGCCGCAGGTTCAGGCGACCCTCCATGCGCGAGAGCAGCAGGCGTCAGTGGCATCGCCACCGGCGCTGGAGACCGCAGTCAGGGTAGGGCTGCCCTTCGTGGCGCGCCTGGCGGACCCGGCGCTGTTCCCCATTCGCGTGTGGTCGCGGGCGGTGGCCAAGGCCATGGCCGAAGCCTCGGCGCAGTTGCTCTGTTCGCCGGACCCCGGCGGCATGCTGGCCCTGCGCGAACAGATTGCCGATTACCTGGCCAAGTACCGTGGCATCCGCTGCAAGCCGGACGACCTGATCGTGACCACGGGCATTCGCCACTCCCTGGACCTGGTGGCCCGCAGCCTGGTGACGCAGGGCGACAAGGTGTGTGTCGAAGATCCGGGCTACCTGTCGGCGAAAAGGATCTTTTCCATGGCTGGAGCGCGGCTGGTGTATATCCCGGTCCTCGAAGACGGCATCGACGATGGGGCGCTGCGTCGGCACGGCGATGCCCGGCTGGTCTATGTCACCCCCGCACACCAGTCGCCGCTCGGGGTGACCCTCTCGGTGTCGCGGCGGCTGGCCCTGCTGGACTGGGCCAGCCGGACCGATGCGTGGGTGGTGGAGGACGACTACGACAGCGAATTCAACTACAACAGCGCGCCACTGGCGGCCCTCAAGGCCCTGGACCGCGATGACCGGGTGATCTACTGCGGCAGCTTCAACAAGACCTTGTTCGCCGGACTGCGCGTCGGTTTCATGCTGGTTCCCGGGGCGTTACGCAATCGCCTGCTGGCGACCCTGCAGACCACCGGCCGCTCCGTTGGGGTCACCGAGCAGGCGGCGCTGGCGGAATACATGAAGAGCGGGGCGTTCGTGCGTTACCTGCGTTCGGCGCGCCAGGCCTATCAGGAGCGCCGTGACGCGCTGCTGGCCTGTCTGGAGGAACAGGCGCCGGGAGGTTATTCGGTTTCCGGGCAACATGCCGGTCTGCACTTCGTCCTGGAGTTGCCTGCGGGCAGTGACGAATCCGACTTCTGTCGCCGTGCCAGCGCCATCGGACTGGCCTTGCAACCGGTCAGCGAATTCTGTCAGGAGGTGCGACGGCCGGCGGCGGTGATGATCGGGTTTACGGCCCTGAGCCTGTCGCAGATCCGCTTTAGTGGCCGCAAGCTCGGACAGTTGCTGGCCGGGCAGGCGGTTCTTCTCGCATCAGGCTCAGGCGTCGTCGATTCTGGCTGCCGGCGCGCTACTGAAGATTTCCAGCGCTTCGGCGTATGACAAATCAGGCTGTGCTGTACGCAATACATGAAAAGCCCCGTAGCTGAACACACTACGGGGCTTTTTCGTTTTTGGGTTTATGGTTTGGCGCGCTGTGCGCGGGCCGTGCTTATTCGGCACTTCTCTCATGATGACTGGAGACGAATTGCCGGAAGCGTTCGGTGGGTAAGCCTTCGAATAGTTCCGCCGGTGTCCCCTGCACATCGATCAGGCCGCCATGCATGAACACCACCCGATTTGACACGTGTCGGGCAAAGCCCATTTCGTGCGTGACCACCAGCATGGTGCGGCCTTCTTCAGCCAGAGAGCGCATTACGCGTAACACCTCTCCAACCAGTTCAGGGTCAAGTGCCGAGGTCGGTTCGTCGAACAACATGACTTGTGGATTCATCGCCAGTGCGCGGGCTATCGCTACGCGTTGCTGCTGGCCACCGGACAGGTGCGCCGGGTAATAGTCGCGGCGATCGTACAGGCCGACCTTGTGCAGCAGGGCTTCTGCTTCCTCGAC
Organism: Pseudomonas sp. 05T35; assembly: GCF_056396605.1. Lineage (NCBI taxonomy): Bacteria > Pseudomonadati > Pseudomonadota > Gammaproteobacteria > Pseudomonadales > Pseudomonadaceae > Pseudomonas > Pseudomonas sp. 05T35. The sequence continues at coordinate 1,294 of NZ_JBFTLU010000239.1, read as the reverse complement.
GCATTCGGCACGAGAGCGTTTGAGAACCCGCATCGGGCCTTCAATGACGTTTTGCAGCACCGTCATGTGCGACCAGAGGTTGAAGCTCTGGAACACCATACCCAGGCAGCTGCGCATGCGCTCGACCTGGCGGCTGTTGCTCGGTGTCTGGCGGCCGTCGGCATGCTGCTTCATTTCGATCACTTCACCATTGACGCTGATGATGCCTTGATCGGGTGTCTCCAGGAGGTTGATGCAACGCAGGAAGGTACTTTTGCCTGATCCACTTGCACCGAGGATCGAGATCACATCGCCCTTGTGGGCTTCCAGGGAAATGCCCTTGAGGACATGTGCGTTGCCGAAGGACTTCTGAATATTGGTTACCGACAAGGCTGAAGCGGGCTGAGTGCTCATGGCATGCTCCGTATCAAATCAGGAATGGGAAGGCAGCGAGGGGCTGGCTTTTTTGATGGCGTCAACTGGCCGCTCACGCAAGTGCGGCGAGAGGCGATACTCGAGCCAGGCGACAGCGCGGACGACCAGGAAATTCAGCACCAGATAGATCAGGGCTGCGCAAATGAACACTTCCATCGTGCGATAAGTACGCTGGATGATCTGCTGCGCGACGCCAGTGACGTCCCACACGGTCACCAGGCTAGCCAGAGCCGTGGACTTGACCAGCAAAATGGCTTCGGTGGAGTAGGCCGGCAGGGCCTGGCGCAGGGTGACCGGAGCAATGATCCGGAGTAGCAGTTCCCAAGGCGACATGCCCACGGCCTTGCCCGCCTCGATCTGTCCCTGTGGCACGCTAAGCAGCCCACCGCGAATAATTTCGGCGGTGTAACCGGCGGTACACAAGGCCAGTGAAAGCACCGCGCAGCCATAGGGTGATTTGAGCAGTACCCAGGCGAAGCTATCGCGAATGGCCGGGAACTGGCCCAACCCGTAGTAAATCAGGAACATTTGAATCAGCAGTGGCGTACCGCGAAACAACATGATGTAAAACCGCGCCGGATAGCTGAAAAACCACCAGCGGCTGACCCGCAGGCTGACAATGCCGACAGACAGGGTAAGGCCGATCACCAATGAGCTGAAAAACAGCGTCAGCGTTGTGGGCAGCGCTGCCAAAAGCTTGAGCATGGTGTCAGCGAGGAACGAAAAATCGATCATACGTAGCGCTCCCGACTCGAACTAGACTGGACTGCGCTGCCGCGTGCGACGCACGCGAGCCTCAGCCATATTGAAAAGCCGACCGGACAAGCCGGTTAGAATGAGGTACACGGCGCCCCCGATGATGTAGAACGTGAAATATTGA
>NZ_JBFTLU010000238.1:0-8311 GCF_056396605.1 Pseudomonas sp. 05T35 | reverse complement strand
CGGGAACTCGATGTCGGCCTTGTCGATTTCGTCGATCAGCAGAATCACCCGCTCTTCGGACTCGAAGGCCTCCCACAGCTTGCCCTTTTTCAGGTAGTTGCGGATGTCATGGACCTTGTCCACACCCAACTGCGAGTCACGCAGGCGGCTGACCGCGTCGTACTCGTACAGGCCCTGGTGAGCCTTGGTGGTGGACTTGATGTGCCAGGTGATCAGCTTGGCACCGAAGGACTCGGCCAGTTGCTCGGCGAGCATGGTCTTGCCGGTGCCAGGTTCGCCCTTGACCAGCAAGGGCCGCTCCAGGGTGATGGCGGCGTTGACCGCCAGCTTCAGGTCATCGGTGGCGACATATGCGCGGGTGCCTTCGAACTTCATCGGTAATTCCTCGAACGGTAACGCCGATCTGCGCCGGGCAGGGCGGGCGAAATAAAAGTATGCCCGACTATAACGCGGCGCCCGGTCGACTGTGAACGCAGACGGCTTATTCAGTCTCTGAATGGAGCGTCACAAGGTGACCCGGTCAGCTCGGTAAGCGGCCAGACTTGGGTGCCGCCTGTTCCGCGACTGGACGCCCAAGGGTGCGAGGCATACCCTTGGAGGCTTCTCCAACGCTGCATAAGGACCCAGCCATGAGCCGCATTTTTGCTGATAACGCGCATTCCATCGGCAATACGCCATTGGTTCAGATCAACCGTATTGCGCCTCGCGGCGTGACCATTCTGGCGAAGATTGAAGGACGCAATCCGGGCTATTCAGTCAAATGCCGGATCGGCGCGAACATGATCTGGGATGCTGAAAGCAGCGGCAAACTCAAGCCGGGCATGACCATTATCGAACCGACCTCGGGCAACACCGGCATCGGTCTGGCGTTCGTCGCGGCAGCTCGCGGCTACAAGTTGGTGCTGACCATGCCGGCGTCCATGAGCATCGAACGGCGCAAGGTACTCAAGGCCCTTGGCGCCGAACTGGTACTGACCGAGCCTGCCAAAGGCATGAAGGGGGCCATCGAAAAGGCTGCCGAAATTCTGGCCAGTGACCCGGCCCGCTACTTCATGCCGCAGCAGTTCGAGAACCCGGCCAACCCGGCGATCCACGAAAAAACCACCGGTCCGGAAATCTGGAACGACACCGACGGCGCCATTGATGTGCTGGTCTCGGGTGTCGGTACGGGCGGAACCATCACCGGCATTTCGCGGTATATCAAGAACACCCAGGGCAAGCCGATTCTCTCGGTGGCGGTGGAACCGCTGGTCTCGCCGGTGATTACCCAGGCCATGGCCGGTGAGGAAATCAAGCCAAGCCCGCACAAGATCCAGGGCATCGGCGCGGGTTTTGTACCGAAAAACCTCGATCTGTCGATAGTTGACCGGGTTGAACTGGTCAGCGATGAAGAATCCAAGGCCATGGCCCTGCGTCTGATGCAAGAGGAGGGGATTCTCTCCGGGATTTCCTGCGGCGCGGCCATGGCGGTTGCCGTGCGTCTGGCCGAAACCCCGGAAATGCAGGGAAAGACCATCGTGGTGATCCTGCCGGACTCCGGTGAGCGTTACCTGTCGAGCATGTTGTTCAGCGATTTGTTCACCGAGCAGGAATTGCAGCAGTAACGTCTGTGTTGACGTTGTGGCGAGGGAGCTTGCTCCCGCTGGAGTGCGAAGCGCTCCCAAAATTTGTGTTGACTCAAATCAGTCAAGGTTCAGGTGCCTTATGTTAATAAGTGCTTTATTGCGCAACCTTTAACACTGATTGTTCAGTTATGTGGGTTTTTCCCAAGGCCGGTAGTGTTTATCATGGCCGGCTGCCATGTCGGGTAATTGACAATGCGCAGAGAGACCTTTTTTCAAGGAGTTTCCTCATGACCTTTTCCTTTGCCGCAAAGGCGTCGCTGTTGCTGCTGTTCATCGGCAGCACGCTCTACGTGCATTTGCGCGGCAAGGCGCGTTTGCCGGTCTTGCGTCAGTTCGTCAACCACTCGGCGTTGTTCGCTCCTTATAACGCCTTGATGTACCTGTTCTCGGGAGTGCCGTCCAAACCGTACCTGGACCGCAGCAAGTTCCCGGAACTGGATGTGCTCAAGGAAAACTGGGAAGTCATTCGTGACGAGGCCATGCACCTGTTCGACGAAGGCTATATTCGCGCCGCCGAGAAGAACAACGACGCCGGTTTCGGTTCGTTCTTCAAGAAGGGCTGGAAGCGTTTCTACCTCAAGTGGTACGACAAACCGCTGCCATCGGCCGAATTGCTCTGCCCGAAAACCGTCGAGCTGGTCAGCCGCATCCCCAACGTGAAAGGCGCGATGTTTGCCCTGTTGCCGGGCGGTAGCCACCTCAACCCGCACCGCGATCCGTTTGCCGGTTCCCTGCGTTATCACTTGGGCCTGTCKACACCGAACTCCGACGACTGCCGCATTTTTGTCGACGGTCAGGTCTACGCCTGGCGCGACGGTGAAGACGTGATGTTCGATGAAACCTACGTGCACTGGGTCAAGAACGAAACCGAAACGACCCGGGTCATTCTGTTCTGTGACATCGAACGACCGCTGAGCAACCGCTTGATGACGCGTATCAACCGTTACATCAGTGGCCTGCTGGGCCGTGCCACGGCGCCGCAAAACCTCGATGACGAGCGCGTCGGCGGGATCAACAAGGTCTACGCCTGGAGCAAGAACTCGAGCGACAAATTCAGCGGTGTGGTCAAAAAGTGGAAGCGCCGTAATCCCAAGATGTACCGCATCCTGCGGCCAATATTGGCGGTTGTGGTGCTGACGGCGCTGGGTTACTGGTTGTTTGGCTGAGCGACAGGCCTGCGATCTTTTGATCCGGTCATTGCAAAAAATATCGAGCGCTGGTTATAGTCAGCGCTCGCTGCGTTTCCAACCCGGCGATTTCTCCCTCGAAAAAGATCAGCCCATGCCTGCATCCCTCATCAACGCGGTAGTCGATTCAGCGGTCAACGCTGGCGTCGTGCCGTGCGGGAATGTGCAGCCTGCGCAGATCAGTCACTATCCCCCTCCTGTCAGTCGCACGCCGGTGTGCGCGGTGGTTTCACCGCCAGGTGTTGGCTTCTCGGGCTGATCAGCGGCTTCTGCTGTTCCCTGCGCCCGCCTGAACACAACGACTGAATTTCAGCTTCGGCTGAGTTGGCTTCTTGCCTGATGACAGGTGGTTTTCATGTTGCTCATTTCAAAAAAGACCGCGCTCGCGGCGGCGTCCACGAGCCTGTTCGTTCTGCTCTGGAGTAGCGGGGCGATTTTCTCCAAATGGGGGCTGGCTCACGCCTCACCCTTTGCCTTTCTGTTGATCCGCTTTGCCATTGCCCTCTGTGGGCTGGTGCTGTTGATCCCGTTGCTCAAGCTCAAACTGCCCCGGCGCGGCAAGCCGATGCTGTATGCCGCGGCCACCGGCCTGGTATTGCTGGGCGCCTATCAGATTTTCTATCTGCTGGCGCTGGACCTGAAGGTTACGCCCGGGGTCATGGCCACGATCATGGGGGTTCAACCGATCCTCACCGTGGTGCTGATTGAGCGCCAACGCTCCAGGAGCCGGATGTTCGGCCTGATGCTCGGGCTGGCGGGGTTGATCATGGTGGTCTATCAGGGCATCGGCCTGGCCGGCATGTCGCTGGCCGGAATGCTCTTTGGTTTGCTGGCGCTGGTCAGCATGACCGCAGGCTCGATCATGCAGAAGCGCATCACCGACAATCCCCTCGGCACACTGCCGGTGCAATACCTGGCCGGGCTGCTGTTGTGCGGAGTTTTCGTGCCGTTCCAGCCATTCCACTTCGAGCACAGCACGGGGTTCATCGTGCCCGTGTTGTGGATGGGCCTGGTGGTATCGTTGCTGGCGACCTTGCTGCTGTATCGCCTGATCGCCCGAGGCAATCTGGTGAATGTCACCAGTTTGTTCTACCTGGTGCCGGCGGTGACGGCAGTGATGGACTACCTGATTTTCGGCAACAGACTGGCGATGTTGAGCATGCTTGGCATGCTGTTGATCATCGTCGGCCTGGTGTTTGTGTTCCGTAAAAGCCGCTGATGCTGACGCGGCCTTCGTGATTGGCGAAGGCCGCGTTTTTCATGGCTGGCATTGCAGGCGCACGCGCTCATAGTTCAGGGCTTTGTTGCGCTCGGGCAATGCATAGGGCGCCAGGCAGTGTTTGCCATCCCATTTGATGGTGAGGGTGGCTGATTCTTCTTCCACCAGCGCCAGGGCTTTACCGCTCGGGTCAGAAATGGCCAGTTGTTTACCGGCGGCGTCTTCCAGCGCGGCGCCAAACGGAATGGCCTTGTTTTGTGCATCAAACAGCTCGAACTGCACCCGTCGACCGGTCTTGCCGGTGTATCGTGCTACCACCACCGCTCCCCGGCGCGGCACCAGCTGTTGGGTCGCGTTGTCGATTTCGATATCTCCACCCAGATCGCGGGTATCCAGACTGATCCAGTTCACCCTATAAGGTTGCGCGTTGGGGATGACCGCGTAGCCGTTACGCCCAGTCTCAACGCCACTGTAGCTGCTGATTTTTGCTCCCAGGATTCCCGGTACCTCGGCCAGCGCAAAGGTTTCACTGACAGTCTGTCCCAGGTTCACTCCGCCCGCGTGGGCCACTACGGAGCCGGCAACGTTGAGGTTTTGCGAGTCATAACCACGTCCCTGGCTGTACCCCAGGCTGATGTCTGCCACCGACGTACGACTGTTGATATTGGCTGACGCTGAATTGCCGCTGGTGCTGCTGTTGCCACCTTGAACCGAATAGAACGTATCGCTGGTATCGGACAGGTAACCATTGATACCCGCTTGAGTGTCGCTGCTGCCTTTCTGAGTGCTGGTGGTGACGAACGCCCGTGGTGCACGAGGTTGACTACCCAGCGGGAAAGAGACGGATAGGTTGAGCTGGGTGTCGCTGCTTGAAGGTCCCCACGTCCCAAGGTCCTTAGTGCGCGTCACGCCAAGATTGTAGCTGACATCACCCCAGTTGTTGCTATAGCCGGCCGAAAAGCTCTGAGAGCCGCCGCGGTTCCAGTAACGTTGGTCACTGGCATTGACGTAGAGGCTGCCGAATTCCCGGTTGCGTCCCATGCTCTGGTTGATTGTCAGGTCGGTGCGGGTTTTCGAGTTGCCGGTACGCTTGCGCGCTCCCTCACTCAGGTCTTCCACATGGTCGGGCAGGGTTCTATAGCCCTCGGTTGAGTACCGATAAGCGGCCAGGGTGAAGTTGGTGTCTGTGCCGGTAAAGGTTTTCGCATACAACGCACGCACACTATTACCCTGAGTTATTTGCCCCAGGGCACGGCTGGATGAGTGGGTAACGTCGAAAGAGACGGCGCCTAGTGAGGTGTTCTTGCCCGCCCCCAACGACAGGGCCTTGTAGTTGTCACTGGCTTGTACGCCGACGATACCGGTCAGGTTGCTGGTCAGGCCGTAGGCCAGGGTGCTGCTGATAAATTGCGGTGTCGCCATGCCGTCGGTGTTGCTACTGTATTGACCGGCAGAGATGCTGTATTTCACCTGATCTTCACGCACCATGATCGGCAGGCTGGAGAACGCCTGCTGGGTCACCCGACGGCGTCCGTCGGCCTCGATGATAGTGATCTGTAAATCACCGTTGGAACCGCTGGGATAGATATCGCTGATTTCGAACGGTCCTGGCGGCACGCTGGTGGTGTACAGGATGTAGTCGTTCTGACGAATCTCCACGGTGGCGTTGGTTTGCGCCACTCCCCGAATGATTGGTGCATAACCGCGTTCGCTATCGGCGCGCATGCCCTCATCGGAAGCCAGTTTCAAGCCGCGATAGCGCACGCTGTCGAACAAATCGGTATCGGAGAAAATGTCACCGGCACTGAATTGCCCCTTGAGCGCAGTTACGTCATGTTGCAGATAGCTGCGGTTGCTCTTGAACGTTTTTGGGCGGCCGGTGCCGCTGCTCAAGTTGGACTCGTTGCGCAGGCGCCAGGCGCCCAGGTTAATGCCGTTGCGCAGACCCAGGTTATTGGCGATACGCGTATCGAAGTCACCGGCACTGCGGCTGCTGTTGAACTGATAGTTGATAAAGGCTGCCGGTACGCCATCATCCCACAGCGCAGGATCGACATAGCCGCGCATGCCGCGTTGCATCGCCACTTGCGGTACGCTGGCAGCCAGTCGCAGGTGGTTTGAGTCATAATGCAGGGTGGCCTGATCGATCAGTGACGGTAGGTCATAGCAGCTTTGCGGGATGTCCGGGTCGAGCTTGTCCCGGGCTTGCAGCCTGGCGATGTCGACACCCAGTTGTTTAAGCAGGTCAAAGGTCAGGCACGGCTCGACGCGACCTGTTTGCGGATTGCGGTTGAAATCGATATCTCGCCGGCCCACCAATACTTCATTGCTGTAAAGGTCGACCCGATAGTTGCCCGGCAGCACGCCGTTGGCAGACAGCAGCAGTTGCAGGTCCACCGCTGATGGCGAACCTTGCAGGAACGTGGTGTTGAACGCTTCCACTTGCGGTTGTTCGGCAGTGTCTGCTGGTGCTTGTGTTGCAAGTGCCAAAGAAGGCAAACCTGCAAAAACGGCCAGCGATAAGGCATTTAACTTCAGCGAACTAAAAGTTGTTGTATGACGTAACGTCCGCGCGCATTTTTTTGCACAATGATTGGGCCTGTTGCCAGAAAAAAAAGACATGCAAAGAACCTATGTCATCCGCGAATAACTACAGGGCGGAGCGAGTAGAAGCATACTCAAAGCATGCCGGGGTTAAGTAGGCAGTTATGGCGTAGGCGATGTCTCTGTGCTGTTGGCACTGTTTGAACTGCCGTTCGCGAGCTTTGCCGCGTATTGGTTTTGTGCGCCATAGTCATTAATACTGGAGAACGTCAGGCGTGCTGTGCTGTCTGTTGAGAACTTTCTAATGACAAACTCTTTTTCTTCTCCGGGCGCAATCATTGTCGAGTCGGCTGCCAGTTCAACTTGTTGTGAACCTTGAAGTTTTATATCTGCCATGGAAACGTGATACAGGCTAGGGTTTTTGACGCTTAAAACGGTTTTCCCAGAGTGCTGAGCGAGTTGCCATTGAAGTTCGGAGGGTGCCAGCAGAGCATCTCCGGGCAGGCCGGCAGGGCGGAAGAATATTTTGATGCGCTGGCGCACAGCCAACTGCAAAGTATTTTCGGCGAGGGCGGCCTGCGGTATTTCCTGGACGTTGAGCCATACTACGGACTCTTTGTCCGTCGGCATGCCGGCGCCTTCATACAGAACGCGCAGCAGTTGCTGTTCCTTGGCGAATATCCGGGTCAGGGGAGGTGAGACAGCAAAAGGCGTGGCACCTGGCTTCGAGTCGCCACTGTCGACCCAGGATTGAATCAATACATCTTGATTGCCATTACGTACAGTGACATTGGCTTCCTTGTGTTGGCCATCAAAGACAATACGGGTGGCACTCAGTGAAATACTGCCCATGGCTTGGGCAGCCATGAGCAAGCCCAGTAGACCCAGGCAAGCGGGAATTGAACGACGCAACATAGTGTTTACCGTTTGTTTCTATGTGAATGGCGAGGCTGGGAAGCCTCGCGCATATTCGGTCTGGCTCTACGGCTTATTCGTATTGCAGGATGAACGGCAGTGTTGCGTCACCGCGACCGGCGGTGGAGGTGCCGGCAGCGCCGGTAGTGACGTAGGCGGCGGAGAAGTTCAGCGTGGTATCCCCACCGGCCGTGCCTGTACCGTGCATGCCGCTCTGGATCTTGGCGGTAGTTTTGGAGCTCAGGTCGATCAATGCGCCGTTGCTATCGAGCAGGGCGATGCCGACGTTGGCGGCAGTGCCGGTGCCTTTGGTCAGCGCAAGGACTTTCTTGCCGGTGACCAGGCCTGAACCACCGCTGTTCGCGTCAAAGATCATGGCCACTTTGGTGCCCAGGTTGCAGTTGACGTTCAGGTTGAAGTCTTTTGCAGTTACACGCCCCGAAGCGGGGCTTTCGGCAGTCCCCATGTCCTTGATGGACACCGCGCCCATATTCACGGAGATCACGCGGTCGGCGTTGGCGCCGTCAACGGAGCAGGCGTCGTTGTTGATGACACCCGTGAACGTAATCTTGCCGCTGCCGCCCTGGGTAGGAGGATCTGCGGCAAAAGCGCTGCCAGAGGCCGCGATAACTGACATGGCAATAAGGGCCAGGGAAAACTTCTTCATGGTGATGTCCATTAGTATTGATGGGGAAAGGACTACATCGAAATGCCAGTACACGATAGAGAACGAGGCTGTTCGAGGAAATCAGACGATTCTTATAAATACTAATGGGGTCAGGTTGTTGATGTAGAAGATCGTGGCGGGAAAGGCTTTAGTG
>NZ_JBFTLU010000237.1:0-9681 GCF_056396605.1 Pseudomonas sp. 05T35 | reverse complement strand
GGCTTCCAGTAGTCCTTGTTCCCGGTGTAGCGGATGTTGGAGTCTTTCTGGTAGCTCTTGAACACGAACGGACCCGTGCCGACCGGCTTCTGGTTGATGTCGGCGGCTTTGCCTTCCTTGAGCAGTTGGGCAGCGTACTCGGCGGACTGGACCGAAGCGAAGCTCATGGCCATGTTCTGGATGAACGCGGCATCAACTTCCTTGAGGGTGAACTTGACGGTGTGATCGTCGACTTTATCGATCTTGGTGATGTTGGTGTCCATCCCCATGTCGGTGAAGTACGGGAATTCGGTCGGGTACGCCTTACGGAACGGATCATCCTTGTTAATCATGCGATTGAAGGTGAACAGCACGTCGTCGGCGTTGAACTCACGAGTTGGCTTGAAATACGGGGTGGTGTGGAACTTGACGCCTTCACGCAGGTGGAAGGTGTAAGTCAGGCCATCCGGGGAAATGTCCCAGCTGGTGGCCAGGCCAGGAACAACGGCGGTGCCGCCACGTTCGAACTGGCTCAAACGGTTGAACATGGTTTCTGCAGAGGCGTCGAAGTCGGTTCCGGTGGTGTACTGACCAGGATCAAAACCGGCCGGGCTCCCTTCGGAGCAAAACACCAGGTTAGTCGCTGCATGGGCGAAAGGTGCGCTAGCTAACAAGCTTGCGCCGACTAAAAACGGAATGACCGCGTGTTTAAGCATGGTGGCCTCATGATTTGTTGTCATTTTTGGAATTAGAGGACGACCTCGTGAGTCGACCTGCGGATACTTATGCAGGGCCCATACCCAATGCAAGATGCCGGGGAGCTACAACCCTTAAACAGTGGAACGAACGTACCTTAATGTCGCATATGTATAAATACTGACGCATTTGACCGTTTGCGGTCGTTTTTCTCGGTGCAAACGACGCACCATAGAGGTGCGGCCAGGGCGCCTGTCGCACCCGGCCGGAGCGCGGTGTTACTTATTTATACCCACCCCGTAGAACGGTGTGAGCCCGAACGGGCTGATCTTGAAGTCGGAAACTTCTTTGCGCAGAGGCTGAAAAACCGTCGAGTTGGCGATCGGTGTGATAGGCACTTGTTGCTTAAGGATTTTTTGTGCCTGTTGGTAGAGCTTGACCCGCTCGTCACGGTCGGTGGAGACCTTGGCCTGCTGAACCAGCTTGTCGTAGGCCGGGTCGCACCACTTGGCGTAGTTGCTACCTTTAACGGCGGCGCAGCTATAGAGCACGCCGAGCCAGTTGTCCGGGTCACCGTTGTCGCCGGTCCAGCCGTAGATCATCGCGTCGTGCTCGCCGTTCTTGGCGCGCTTGATGTACTCGCCCCATTCATAGCTGACGATGTTGGCCGTGATACCGACCTTGGCCCAGTCCTGCTGGATCATCTGCGCCGACATCCGTGCGTTCGGGTTGGACGCACGCTGCACGGTCATTGCCCATAAGTTGATAGTGGTACCGGGTGCAACCCCTGCTTCTTTTAGTAGCGCCTTTGCCTTGGTCGGGTCGTAGGGCGCGTCCTTGATGTTCGGGTCATACGACCATTGCGCTGGCGGCAGGGCGTTCTGCGCCAGTTGCCCGGCGCTTTGATAGACGGCCTTGATGATCGCCGGCTTGTCGATGGCCATGTCCAGCGCCTGGCGAACCTTGAGCTGGTCCAGTGGCGGGTGGGATACGTTGTAGGCCAGGAAGCCAAGGTTGAAACCGGCTTGCTTGAGCACCCGCAGGTTCGGGTCCTGTTCCATCACCTCGATGTCGGCCGGTCGCGGATAACCGCTGACCTGGCACTCGCCGGTCTTGAGCTTTTGCAGGCGCACGGCGGCGTCCGGGGTGATCGAGAAAATCAGGTTGTCGAGTTTCACGTCCTCGGGTTTCCAGTAAGCGCGGTTGGCGCTGTAGCGGATCTGCGAGTCCTTCTGATAACGCTTGAACACAAAGGGCCCAGTGCCGACCGGCTTCTGGTTGAGGTCAGCGGCTTTGCCCTCCTTGAGCAACTGCGCGGCGTACTCGGCGGACTGGATCGAGGCGAAGCTCATCGCCAGGTTCTGCACAAACGCGGCGTCGATGTTGTTCAGGCTGAAGCGCACCGTGTGCTCATCGAGCTTATCGACACTTTTGATCGTGGTGTTCAGGTCCATGTCGGTGAAGTACGGCGACTCGGTGGGGTAGGCCTTGCGAAACGGGTTTTCAGGGTCGAGCAAGCGCTGGAAGGTGAACAGCACATCGTCCGCATTGAAATCGCGGCTCGGCGTGAAGTAGTCGGTGGTATGAAACTTCACCCCGTCACGCAGGTGGAAGGTGTAGGTCAGGCCGTCTTTGGCGACCTCCCAACTCGTCGCCAAGCCTGGCTCGACTTCGGTGCCACCGCGTTTGAATTGGGTGAGACGGTTGAAGACTGTTTCGGCCGAGGCATCGAAGTCCGTGCCGCTGGTGTACTGGCTCGGGTCGAACCCGGCAGGACTGGCTTCGGAGCAGTAGACCAGGGTAGTCGCGGCGTGGGCGAATGGGGCGAATGGGGCGATGGTGGCGAGGGTGAGGGCAAGCAGAAGCGGTTTGACGGTGGTTCTATCCATGGAGTCCCCGAGGGTTTGGCGGCGGCTTTTTCTGGAGAGTAGCGTTGTTGCCGGGGCGCGCGGAAATATCCGTTTGTTAGGGTGACCCCTCTGTTTGGGCATACACAGGCCTCTGTCAAACGGACCCGCCACCCATCCGTTACCGACATTTACGGTAACAACACGGTTCGCTCCTACGAAAAGCGCTGTCAGACCAGGGCATGAGGGCGATTGTTCCGACGAGTTGTGGCGGTTGCGTTGGGTTTGGGGCTGCGCCTAACCTTTTGCTGTCGCTGAAAACTCAGCGAACGGGAGTGAGATCCCGGCAAAGAGTATGAATCGAGTGCCAGTACCACCATAATTGCCGCCAGCTTATCCGCTGTTCGCAATGCTTTATGGCGACTGTGTGCGGGCAGACTTCGGTCTGGCCGGTTCTACTCCCGGTAATCTCACACCGCACACAGCTGCCACCCCTTCGCCGAGTGAGATCGGCAAGCGATGGCTCCCAAAATGAGTGGAGTGTTCACATGGACAAGTTAATCCCTGATCCCCCCRCACCCGACGACGTTTCGCCGTACGAATCCCTCGACTCCAAAAAGCTCCACGACGCTGCCCACCGGGCACTGGATCACTACCTGAAACCGACGCTCGCCAAACTGCGCTTCAGCAATTTGCGTTCTGACCGGTTATTCAGCGTCGCCCCTGATGTGGGCACAGAAAGCCTCTTGGCCAACGCCTCGGAAGACCTGGCGTCGGTGAAAGTCATGGCCGCCGACCTGGCGTTCGAGATCGAAGGTTCGCGGCGCCATGTGGCACTGGCGATTTGTCGGCTGGTGGATGGGGTGCAGTTGCAGGTGGACAGGGCGCTGGATGATTTTGATGTGCCGGAGCCGGCGGAGTATCAGGTCAAGTAGGGCTCAGTGGGTCAGTCAGCGGAAGGCTGGCTGACCCACCTCAATTTCAAGGCATCAACACTTCAATCGAGCCATCGGCGGTCATGCTGACCTGGCTGGTGCCGGCTTCGACATCCGGGGTCACCGGTGCCGAGTCCATGCCCGCGGCTTTCATCATCATTGGCGCGCGCAGGTACGGCTGTGGATAACCGTTGCTGTTGAGGTTCAGGTTGACGATTTTGTAACCCTTGCCGCCCAGTGCATCGGTGGCCAGTTGGGCGCGGGCCTTGAAGGCGGTGACGGCTTCCTTGAGCAGCGCATCTTCGCTGGCCTTGCGGGTCGGAGTGGCGATGGCGAAATCCATGCCGCCCATCTTCAGATCAGTCAGCAGTTCGCCGGTGAGTTTGGACAGCGCTGCGAAGTTCGAGCTTTCCAGGCGCAGTTCGGCGCGTTCACGCCAGCCGGTGATTTTCTGGCCCTTGGTGTCGTAGATCGGGTAGCTGTGACGGCTGCCCTGGCGCAGGGTGATGTCCTTGACCTGTTTGGCCTGGGCCAGCGCCTTGTTCATGGTGGTGCTGACGTCGGCGGCGAGTTTCGCCGGGTCGGTGTTTTGTTCTTCGGTGTAGAGGGTCACGATCATCAGGTCGCGGGCCACTTCCTGACTGACTTCGGCACGCAGGGAAATCTGGTTGTAGTGAAGTTCGTCGACGGCCAATGCCGGCAGGCTGACGACGGTGCCGACACTGAGGGCGAGAAGGGCGGCGCTGCGGCGCAATGTGTTCATGAAGTCTCCTTGGGCGGTGCGCAGGGGTAAGGGTCCAAGCCTGCGTGAAACCATCAGACTGTAGCTTTTATTGCCGGGTTCACCCGATTACAACTTCTATACAGATCGAGCTCGCACTACTACCTGTAGCAGCTGGCGAAGCCGGCGTTCGGCCGCGAAGCGGTCGTAAAATCAGCTACCGCGTTGTTTCAGATTGAATGCGTTCTCCGGATTGCGAGCGCTTCGCGGCCGAACGCAGGCTTCGCCAGCTGCTACAGGGATTGTGGTGTGATGTGAACTGTCTTTGCCGTGTGGCGCTTTGCCGCACTTTTGCCTGTCGGGGCCCTCGCTTGGTTATACTCGACGCGATCCGCCTGGAGCGCTCATCAGGAGAGCTCATGCTCGCCCCCGTACAACTGCTTTCCGCGACTCGCCAGAACCTCTGGCGACTGACGTTCATCCGCACCCTGGTGCTGGCCGCTCAGGCCGGTTCGGTGGGGCTCGCCTACTGGTTCAACCTGCTGCCGCTGCCGTGGTTTCAACTGGCGGCGACCCTCGGCTGCTCGATGCTGCTGTGTGCCTTTACCGCGATCCGCTTGCGCACTTCATGGCCGGTGACTGAACTCGAATACGCCGTGCAACTGGCCTGCGACCTGTTTATCCACAGTGCGCTGCTGTATTTCTCCGGTGGTTCGACCAACCCGTTCGTTTCCTATTACCTGGTGCCGCTGACCATCGCCGCCGTGACGCTGCCGTGGCGTTATTCGGTGATTCTCTCGGGCATCGCGCTGGCGATGTACACCTTGTTGCTGGCGCAGTTTTACCCGCTGGAAACATTCCCGATGTACCGGGAAAAGATGCAGATCTACGGCATGTGGCTGAGTTTTGCCCTAGCGGCTGCGGTGATCACCTTCTTCGCTGCGCGGATGGCCGAAGAGTTGCGCCGTCAGGAAGAACTGCGGGCGATTCGCCGTGAAGAGGGCCTGCGCGACCAGCAACTGCTGGCTGTTGCGACCCAGGCCGCTGGCGCCGCTCACGAATTGGGCACGCCGCTGGCGACCATGAGCGTGTTGCTCAAGGAAATGCAGCAGGATCATCACGACCCGCTGCTGCAAGATGACTTGAGGGTGCTGCAGGATCAGGTGAAGCTGTGCAAGGAAACCTTGCAGCAACTGGTTCGCGCTGCCGAAGCCAATCGTCGGTTGGCGGTGGAGATGCAGGGTGTCAGCGTCTGGCTCGATGAAGCGCTTAACCGTTGGCACCTGATGCGTCCCGAAGCGACCTACCGCTTGCGGCGCCTGGGGCTTGGCGATGAACCGCGTCTGGCGCCGCCGCCGGACCTGACCCAAGCCTTGCTGAATTTACTGAACAACGCCGCCGATGCCTGCCCCGAAGGGCTGGAAGTGACGCTGAACTGGGATTCCGTCGAGCTGACCATCAGCATTCGCGACCACGGCCCCGGTGTGCCGCTGGCGATTGCCGAACAGATCGGCAAGCCGTTTTTTACCACCAAGGGCAAAGGTTTCGGCCTGGGCCTGTTTTTGAGCAAGGCCAGCGTGACACGCGCTGGCGGCTCAGTGAAACTCTACAGTCATGAGGAAGGCGGTACGCTCACCGAGCTGCGCCTGCCCCGTGTCGCCCGAGGAGACGAACATGAGTGACGAGATCCAAGTCGAAGGCGAAGACCTGCCGCATTTGTTGCTGGTAGACGACGACGCAACCTTCACCCGCGTGATGGCCCGCGCCATGAACCGTCGCGGTTTTCGTGTCAGCACTGCAAGCTCTGCCGAAGAGGGCCTGACCATCGCCCAGCAGGATCTGCCGGACTATGCCGCGCTGGACCTGAAAATGGACGGTGATTCGGGCCTGGTGTTGCTGCCAAAACTGCTCGAGCTCGACCCGGAAATGCGCGTGGTGATCCTCACCGGTTACTCGAGCATTGCCACCGCCGTCGAGGCGATCAAGCGCGGCGCCTGCAACTACCTGTGCAAACCGGCCGACGCCGATGACGTGCTGGCCGCCTTGCTCTCAGAGCACGCCGACCTTGATACCCTGGTGCCGGAAAACCCGATGTCGGTGGACCGCCTGCAATGGGAGCACATCCAGCGCGTGCTGACCGAGCATGAAGGCAACATCTCTGCCACTGCCCGCGCCCTGGGCATGCACCGGCGCACCCTGCAGCGCAAACTGCAGAAGCGTCCCGTTCGTCGGTCGCTGATCAGCGTGGGGATCTCGGTGTGGTTCAACACCTGGTACAAGGACTTCTACAATGCCCTGCAAAAGAAGGACGAAGCGGCGTTCTGGCATCTGATCCTGTATTTCAGCGCGATTGCCGCAGTGGCGATTGTCGGTGCGGTGTACCGGCTCTATCTGACCCAGATGCTGACTATTCGCTGGCGGGCCTGGCTCACCGAGAAGCACTTCGCCCGTTGGCTCGGCGACAAGAATTACTATCAGCTGGAGCAGGGCGGTTATACCGATAACCCGGACCAGCGGATTTCCGAAGACCTTAACAACTTCACGTCCAACACCCTGGCTTTGGGGCTGGGCCTGATCCGCAATATCGTCAACCTGGTGTCGTTCTCGATCATCCTGTGGGGGGTGTCGGGCAGTATCGAGGTGTTTGGCTTTACCATTCCCGGCTACATGTTCTGGTGCGTGCTGGTCTATGCGGCGGTTGGCAGCTGGCTGACGCATTTGATCGGTCGCCGCTTGATCGGTCTGAATAACCAACAACAACGCTTCGAAGCCGACCTGCGTTTTTCCATGGTCCGGGTGCGTGAAAACGCCGAGAGTATCGCCCTGTACAACGGCGAACCTAACGAGCATCAGCGCTTGAGCACACGGTTTGGCAGGGTCTGGCACAACTTCTGGGACATCATGAAAGTGTCCAAGCGCCTGACCTTCTTTACCTCCGGCTATGGCCAGATCGCGATTATCTTCCCGTTCATGGTCGCCGCGCCGCGCTACTTTGCCGGCAAGATCGAACTCGGTGAACTGATGCAAATCAGCTCGGCCTTCGGCAACGTGCAGGAGAGTTTCAGTTGGTTCATCAGTGCGTACCAGGAGCTCGCCTCGTGGCGCGCCACCTGTGACCGTTTGCTGAGTTTCCGTCAGGCCATGAGCGAAAACGAAGAGCGCCAGCCGGCCATCGACGTGCAGAATCAGGGCTCGGAGCTGAAAATCCACAACCTGGGTCTGGACCTGGCCGACGGTCGTCACTTGCTGACCAATGCCGACATGACGGTAGAGGCGGGCGAGCGCGTCATGCTCAGCGGTCGTTCCGGCAGTGGCAAATCCACCTTGCTGCGGGCGATGGGGCATCTTTGGCCTGCGGGTCACGGCAACATCCGACTGCCGGCTGCGCGCTATCTGTTCCTCCCGCAAAAGCCGTATCTGCCGATTGGCAGCCTGCGTGACGCCCTGAGTTATCCACAGGCCGGCGACACCTACACGCACGAGCACTACGCGCGCGTGCTGGAAACCTGCCGTTTGCCGCATCTGGTTTCCCGTCTCGACGAAGCCAATCACTGGCAGCGAATGCTCTCGCCGGGCGAGCAGCAACGTCTGGCGTTTGCCCGAGCGCTGCTCTACGCACCGCAATGGCTGTACATGGACGAAGCGACTTCGGCAATGGACGAAGAGGATGAAGCGTCGCTGTATCAGGCACTGATCGATCATTTGCCAGGCCTGAGCATCGTCAGCGTCGGCCATCGCAGCAGCCTGAAACGTTTCCATCCACGGCATGTGCGGATCGACAGCGGCCATCTGCTGGAGCAGACCGTTACCGCCTAAACACCATAAACCCCCTGTGGGAGCGAGCCTRCTCGCGATGACGGACTGACATCCAGCCTCAAGGTGTCTGACACTCCGCTATCGCGAGCAAGCTCGCTCCCATAAAGGGTATGGTGTTCTCAGGCAGTGATCGTACAACCGCGCTGCGCTATGATGCGTGCTCAACCGTTTGCCTGAGACTGATGTTCACCATGGAAAACCCGATCGACGCCCCCCGTCTTCCGCGCAAGCGCCGCAGCCTCGCGCAGGAACTGGTCACGGTGCTGTCCGAGCAGATTCGCGACGGCCTGCTCAAGCGTGGCGACAAGTTGCCCACCGAGTCGGCGATCATGGAAGCCCATGGCGTCAGTCGCACCGTGGTGCGTGAAGCGATATCGCGTTTGCAGGCGGCGGGGCAGGTTGAGACCCGTCATGGTATCGGTACGTTTGTGCTCGACACGCCGAGCCCAAGCGGCTTTCGCATCGATCCGGCGACGGTGGTGACGTTGCGCGATGTGCTGGCGATTCTGGAGTTGCGCATCAGCCTGGAAGTGGAATCCGCAGGCCTTGCCGCACAACGCCGCAGCCCCGAACAGTTGGCCTTGATGCGCGCGGCACTGGATGCCCTGAACGAAAGCGCCGCCCACGCAGGCGATGCGGTGGCATCGGACTTCCAGTTCCATTTGCAGATTGCCCTGGCCACCGGCAACCGCTACTTCACCGACATCATGACCCACCTGGGCACCAGCATCATTCCGCGTACCCGGCTCAATTCTGCGCGGCTGGCCCACGATGACCAGCAGCACTACATGAATCGCCTGGCGCGTGAACACGAAGAAATCTACGACGCCATCGCCCGCCAGGATTCGGACGCAGCCCGAGCGGCCATGCGCCTGCACCTGACCAACAGCCGTGAACGACTGCGCCATGCCCATGAAGAGGCAGAGGCGCAGCGTTGAAGGTTCACGCTTCGATGTACAGCTTCACACACTCCGAATAAGGCTCGAGGCTGGATTCATCGGTGAATTTGTAGCGCAATTCGACGGCTGTATTCGAGTACGCCTCCAGTACCGCTTTCGGGATGTACAGTTCGATTCCTGTGAGTTTGATCATGTCATCGACGGCGTCATTCCAGACGCCGGTTGGTGCTTGAAGACCTTCCCAGTCGGGCGATTCCGGATCGGCTCCGAGGATCGGGTAAACGTCCCAGTTCGCTTCGAAATGGTCCGAGTCGGGAACAAGCATTTTCAGCGTGTCACTCAGGCTCGACAATTTCACAGTTGTTTTTTCAGGGTGCAGACTGGACAGCTGCGGAAGAATGGGCGGGGCAAGCATCATGATGGGGGGCTCTCCGTGCGTGGCAGGCCATGATTCATTCACGGCGGGATCTGCACAGTACGAGTGTTTAGCCGGGGGCGCTGAAAATGATGATGACCAGGCGTTTCTGAGATGGCGCGACGACACACTCATGCCTGCGTATGCGCTTACACCTGACCAAAGGATGAACCGTAAGCCTGATCATCTGCCCTACCAATATATGGGGGTACGACCGAATCAACGCATGGGCGGGGCCTTCCAGTTCTCGACGTTTGAGGGTTCCCTTGACGACTTCCTGGAGTTCCGGTTTATGCAAAACCTTCTGTTGTGCAGTCATGATCAAAATCCCTTTAGCGATATTTCAAACCGTTTGATGAACGCCGCTTTGAAC
>NZ_JBFTLU010000236.1:0-9247 GCF_056396605.1 Pseudomonas sp. 05T35 | reverse complement strand
GGCCAGGGTCGGCAAAATGAAATGCTGAGTGTCGCCACCGTGGAACCGCGACCAGGAAATATGCTCGGCCAACCAGGGCGAGCGGGTTTTCTCGCACAGCCGCCGAGTCATTTGCAGAAACTCGCGGTCCATCGCGATGCCCACGCTGCCCAGGGACAAACTGGAAGAATGCAGCAAGCTCGGTACTTGCGCACCGAGCTCAAGCAGACGCGGTTCCAGAATGCAGTGCGTCGGCTGAAACTCGACGTAATCGAAGTGCGGCAACCCCTCGGCGAGAATCCGTTCGACAGTCGGGTCGAGCCCCTCCTCCGATAACTCGTCCTGAGGCGTGCGCCGTGGCAAATGGTATTCCAGCCCAACGCCGGCCTCGGGAAATTGCGAAGCATCAAACATCGCCATGTCCACCTCCCTGGCGTCAACCGGTCAGGCCCAGCATGCGTTTAGCCCCCGCCGAAGCGCCCGATATCGCCAACAACGCGGCGTGTTGAGTTTCCAGCGCCCTGACTTCTTTGATCAGGTTTTCCAGCAGTTGGCGGCCTTGAGGGGTGAAATCCGCGCACGCTTCGAAATCGGGCAGCGCCTTGATCAAGCCTTGCAGGATGAACACCAGGCGTTTTTGTGCCCGTTGCAGTTCATGGGACGAGCGCGAACGAACCCGCTCCAGGTATTTGACCAACGCGACATACACGAAAAACGCATGGAAATAGCCATAGAGATCACGCTTCTGCCCCGACCACGGCAAGGTAAACAACGCCTCCCGCGAGGTCTCATCCCTGACCACCGGGCACACTTCGACAATGTTGTAGAGCAATTGATGAGTGGCCTCATGCACCAGCGACTCTTCGAGGTCGAGTATCGAATCATCCCGGTTCGAGATGAGGATGATCCCGGTGAAGCGCGAAGCCGAGCAGCTTCGAAATGAACCATCGGGCAAATAACAAATGGACTTGACCAATTTTCTAAACTGTTCGCGACAGGCGGGCCACGTGTGCTCTATACGCAATAGCGCAATATTCACCACATCGCAAAAGAAACTCACGGAATGACCATGACGCTCCAATTGCTTACGGGTCGCTTCATCTTCCGGAAATTCATAACTGGGCGGTGCCACTCTCGTCACCAACGGATCAACATTGATTAAACGCCTGCTCGAAAAATTCCGCCAACTGCGGAGCATTGGGAAACAGTTGAAAAAGTTCGGTGTACAGCGCAACAAAACTTGTGTAGCGATTTCGACTGACACGCTCCAGCAATACATCAAATCGTGAAGGCTCCGTGTCCGGCAAAAATGTCGTGCCCTGAAACAACTCGTCATCGGATAGCTCACGCAGACCACTGTTCCCGATTTCCATTTTTCAACCTTCCCTTAGGTAGGCGGCAACGGCTTCGCCATCGTCAGACTGGCGATGCCATACCCTGATTGTTCATAAAGACGACGCGCCGCATCGTTGCGACCAAAGACATGCAGTCGCACTTCTTCGCATCCCGCCTGGCGTGCCCATGATTCGAGGGCCAACAGTGATTGTTTCGCATAACCCTGGCGGCGCTCTCCGGGGTCAATGTAAATGTCCAGGATGAAGGCACTCTTGCCGGCACCGGTGTGTCGCTCGGCGACCCACAACTCGCCAATACGACGCTCTTGATCCTTGATCACCCAGAATTGGTTTTTTTCAGTCAGTCGCCCTTGCGGCAACAACTGCTCGAAGACACTGCGTGCCTTTTGCGCGGCTTCCTCATGGGCCCACTCACCCGAGACGACCATACCGTCACCATATTCAGCAACGGCTCTTTCGGCGAACGTTGCAAAGTCCGCGTTATCCATTGGAGCCAAGGTGACAGACATGAGTCATTCACTCCGCGCTCGACCGCTGTGCCTCATGACATTTCATAAAGCCATTCGGCGTACCTGCGTGAAAGACCCACCTTTCGGGGTACGCCAAATGGCATCACCGGCCGTTAATCCATGCGCGCTTGCTGTTGCTGGGTATCAAATATGGCACGCRTCCCCAGATTACTTCTAATACCGGCAGAGGCCGCTGACAGTTTTGCAGCATCAATGCCTTTAACCGCCGCAATTTCATCAGCACTTAGATGCACACCAATATTTTTAGCTGCCGAGGCAGGATCATTGTGAAGTGCATCGGCAAACCCCGGATCCAGCACCGCACGTCCAACAACCGTGGCCAGGGTTTGCTGATTGACTTTATTGCTCATGGTACTTCTCCTTGTTATTTCGGCACGACGAAAAATGCACCCCCTTGACGACGCATGAAACTTTCCCTCGCCCGCCATGGGGACTTTGAATATAGCAAGACCACTGCTCTTTTCCAGCCATACCCACGACTCCCTTTAAACCGTTTCACGATAATCGATAACACCGTTTCTTAAGGTTAACTGGCGATTACGGGTAACGCTTTAATGACAACAAAACTGTAGGAAACATCTTACAACCAAAGTAATAGGCACTTCTATTTAATAGCCACTGGACAGCAATGCGTCATTAATAGAACACAACGCCAGACAACCATTATTAACCCGAATAACTATGGGATTTAATTAACAATGCTTCATACCGCTGGTGATCCGACAGGCGTCGATTTGTGTTCGATTATCGCCCAAAACTCCATCCACCCAATTGAATCCCGCCCTTGATCCCCCGCACCATTCCCCCACCTACAAGAACCAATAACAACAGGTCCGGCACCATGACTGCACACCCTACCCGCTCCGGCTGATCTCTCCCGTTCGTTGACCCGAATTCGTATTTTTGTCTGCAATCCCTTGGTTGCGGCTGCGTCCTGCTTCATCCCTAACAATTAGAGAGACCCGACTTCATGAAGCCTTCCACCTGTGCAAAACAGCTTTTGCCGACTCTATTGACCACCGCACTGGTCAGCGCAGCCCTCCCGGCGCTAGCCGAAGAGTCGGGTTTTCTAGACGGCGCCCAGGCCAACCTCAACCTGCGCAACTTCTACTTCAACCGCAACTTCACCAACCCGACCCATGCGCAGGGCACGGCGGCAGAATGGACGCAAAGCTTCATCCTCGATGCCAAATCCGGGTTCACCCAGGGCACCGTCGGTTTCGGCATGGACGTATTGGGCCTGTACTCGGTGAAACTCGATGGCGGACGCGGCACTGGCGGGACGCAGTTGCTGCCGCTGGACCACGATGGTCGCCCCGCCGATGACTTCGGACGCCTGGGTGTGGCGTTCAAGGCGAAGCTTTCCAAGACCGAGTTGAAAGTCGGTGAATGGATGCCGGTGTTGCCGATCCTGCGTTCGGACGATGGGCGTTCGTTGCCGCAAACGTTTCGCGGTGGCCAGGTCACCTCGAAGGAAATCGACGGCCTGACGCTCTACGGTGGTCAGATGCGCGCTAACAGCCCGCGTGACGACAGCAGCATGAGCGACATGTCGATGACCGGCAAACCCGCCGTCACGTCCGACCGTTTCAACTTTGAGGGCGCCGAATACAGCTTCAACGACAAGCGCACGCAAATCGGGGTGTGGAATGCCCAGCTCAAGGACATCTACAGCCAGCAATTTATCAACCTGATCCACACCCAGCCATTGGGCGACTGGACGCTGGGCGCCAACCTTGGCTTCTTCTATGGCAAGGAAGATGGCAGCGCACGGGCCGGTGACCTCGATAACAAAACCTGGTCCGGGCTGTTCTCGGCCAAATATGGCGGCAACACCTTCTATGTCGGCTTGCAGAAACTCACCGGCGACAATGCCTGGATGCGGGTCAATGGCACCAGCGGCGGGACGCTGGCCAACGACAGTTACAACTCGAGCTACGACAACGCCCGGGAGAAATCCTGGCAACTGCGCCACGACTACAACTTCGCCGCCCTCGGCATCCCCGGCCTGACCCTGATGAACCGCTACATCAGCGGCGACAACGTGCACACCGGGACCATCACCAACGGCAAGGAATGGGGACGCGAGAGCGAGATTGGCTACACCGTGCAAAGCGGCAGCCTGAAAAACCTCAACGTCAGGTGGCGCAACTCGACCATGCGTCGGGACTACAGCAACAACGAGTTCGACGAAAACCGCCTGATCGTCAGCTATCCGATCAGCCTGCTCTAAAGCGATAAAAATACCGCGAGGACATGAACCGTTCAGCACCGTTATGCTCCTATGGAGACTTCCATAGGAGCGACGGTTGGCGGCGTGGTGAATAACCGCGCACCGACAGTCTGCATTCGTCCTGATCTGTCGTAGGCCAAAGCAAACACATGAAACTGATCGCTGCTGTCTTATCCGTCCTTGCCGTAACGGTCGGCCTCAGCGGCTGTATCGGCCCGCCGATCGAACTGACCCCGAAGACCGAGCAGATTCTGCGCTCGACCCCGCCGATCCGCTTTCTGCTGACCTTCGACGACGGTCCAAGCGCGTCCAGTTTTTTCAATCCGACCAGTGCCGTTCTCGATGTACTCGCCAACAACCCGATTGAACCGGGTATCAAGGCCGTGTTCTTCGTGCAGACACAAGCCCCCCGGGCCGGTGGCAGCGAACTGGGCAAAAAAATCATGCAGCGTGAACATGCCGAGGGTCAGACCCTGGGCTTCCACACCGCCACGCAGTGGCATACCAATCACCGCTCGCTCTCCCCGGAAGAACTCGAGCAGTCGCTCACCCAAGGCTCTGCGGACATTACGGCGATCACCGGCAGCGCGCCGGTACTGTTACGGCCGCCGTTCTGGAATTACGACAAACGCACCTTCGCCGCGTATCAACAACATGGCTTGCATGTACTGCTGACCGACCTGAGCGCCAATGACGGCAAGATATGGGGCTTCAATGGCAGCCCGCGCCGACGCTCCAACATGCTCAGGCAAATGTCCGAGGTGCGCGAACGGATTGCGGCCGGCGAACTGCCGACGGTTGACGGTGTTATTCCGGTGGTGGTGACGTTTCACGACCTCAATCGCTACACGTCCTGGCATATGGGGGAGTATCTACAGATTCTGCTCGACAGCGCCCGCGAGACCGGTGTGACAACCGCCGCCAAACCGTTTTACGACGACCAGGCAGCCGTGCAACGCGCCGCCATGGCCCGCACCGTGCGCGATGACTCGCAACCGGTCCATTTACCTGGCGTGTGGAGCTGGTTCTGGGACAGCAACTCCCATTGAGGCACACCGTRTAAACGGGGAGTCCGCGCTGAAGCGTTGCGGCCCTGACAGACGTGTCAGGGCCTGAGGTAATTACTCGCGCGATTCGACACCCAACTCATCCCACACCGACTCGGCCAGGTGGAAGGTTGCATTGGCCGCCGGGATGCCGCAGTAGATCGCGCTCTGCATCAGCACTTCCTTGATCTCGGCACGGGTGACGCCATTGTTCGCCGCGCAACGCAGGTGCAGTTTCAGCTCTTCGTTGCGGTTCATGCCGATCAGCATGGCGATGGTGATCAGGCTGCGGGTGTGGCGTGGCAAGCCAGGGCGGGTCCAGATGTCACCCCAGGCGTGGCGGGTGATCATGTCCTGAAACTCCGAATTGAACTCGGTCAGGGTTGCCAGGCTGCGATCGACATGGGCATCGCCGAGCACCGCTCGACGCACTTGCATGCCGTCGGCGTAACGTTGTTTCTCGTCCACAAAGCGCTCCTCAAATAGACTGTTCAGYCAACAAAAAACCCAGCACCCGTTCACTGAACGCGCTGCCGGCCTGAACGTTGGACAGATGGGCGGCATAGAACTCGGCGTACTCGGCGCCTCTCACCCGCTCTTGAATAAAGTGCCCGCCAGAAGGTGGCGTGACCGCGTCTTCGGTGCCGGCGACGACCAGGGTCGGCACCGTGATCGAAGCCAATTGCTCGCGGAAATCGGCATCGCGCACCGCCGCGCAATTGGCCGCATAGCCCTGCGGTGAAGTGGCGGCGAGCATGTCGGTGATCTGCTTCGCCACCGCCGGATTGGCTTGCGCAAAGTCCGGGGTAAACCAACGGGCAATCGACGCATCGCGCAGTGCAACCATCGCCGCCGGACCGTCGCGCAGCACGGTTTCGATCCGCGGGTTCCACACGGAAGGATCACCGATCTTCGCTGCGGTGTTGCACACCACCAGTTTGTGCAGACGCTCGCCAGCGTTGATCCCCAGCCACTGACCGATCAGCCCGCCCATGGACAGACCGCAAAAATGAGCGCGCTCGATGTTCAGGGCATCCAGCAATGCCAGCACGTCACGGCCCAACTGCTCGATGCTGTAAGGCCCCGGCGTCACCAACGAACGGCCATGACCGCGAGTATCGAAACGCAGCACCCGAAAGTGTTGGGTGAACGCCGGAATCTGCACGTCCCACATGTGCAGGTCGGTGCCCAGCGAGTTGGACAGCACCAGCACCGGGGCGTGTTCCGGACCGTCGAGTTGGTAGTTCAGTTCGCCGTCGGCGAGTTGTACGAATCCCACAGAAATTCTCCTTCAGGCAGTCAGGGCAACATGTTCGGCCAGCGCACGCTCAACCCAGGTCTGAGCCTGACCAAGGTAGTGCGCAGGGTTCATCAATTGATCGAGTTCAGCGCCCGATAGCTCGGCAGTCACCTGGGGCTCATCACCGAGCACCGCACGTAAATGTCGCTGCTCGGCCACCGCGCGTTTGCAGCACAGTTCCAGCAGATGGTGGGCTTTATCGCGACCGATCCGTTGGGCCAGCACGATGCTCACGGCTTCGGCCAGCACCAGGCCTTGGGTCAAATCGAGGTTCTGCGCCATGCGCTCGGCGTCGACCTCCAGCCCTTCTGTTATCAACAGCGCTTGCTGCAAGGCACCGGACACCAGGCAGCAGATTTCCGGCAGGGTTTCCCACTCGGCATGCCACAACCCGAGGCTGCGTTCGTGCTCTTGCGGCATGGCGCTGAACAGGGTCGACAGCAATCCGGGAACACGCGTCGCAGCACCGATCAGCACCGCCGCGCCCACCGGGTTGCGTTTGTGCGGCATGGTCGAGGAGCCGCCCTTGCCCGGTGCCGAAGGTTCGAAGACTTCCGCCGCCTCGGTCTGCATCAGCAGGCTGATGTCGCGGCCGAGTTTGCCGAGGCTGCCGGCGATCAGGCCAAGCGCTGCACCGAACTCCACCAGCCGGTCGCGCTGGGTGTGCCAAGGTTGTTCCGGCAATGTGAGTTGCAGCTCCTGCGCCAGCGCTTCGGCAATCGGCATGGCCTGCTCGCCAAGGGCTGCGAGGGTTCCGCTGGCACCACCAAATTGCAGCACCAGCAGGCGCGGCTTTAGTGCGTGCAGACGTTGCCGACTGCGCGTCACCGCCCCCAGCCAACCGGCGACTTTCATCCCCAGCGTGACCGGTGTCGCATGTTGCAGCCAGGTACGTCCCGCCAGTGGCGTGAGCACATGGCACCGGGCCTGGATCGCCAACGCTTCGCCGAGTCGCGCCAGATCGCTGTCGATCAACTGCAGTGCCTGGCGCACTTGCAGCACCAGCCCGGTGTCCATCACATCCTGACTGGTTGCACCCAGATGCACGTAACGTTCGGCGTCCTGATCATGCGCAGCGATCTGCTTGCCCAACGCCTTGACCAACGGAATCGCCGAGTTACCGGCAATCGCAATCGCCTCGCCAAGGGCCGCAAAGTCGTAGTGCTCGGCCCGGCAAGCCGCCTCGATCGGGGCAACGGCAGATGCCGGAATCAGCCCGACCCGCGCCTCGGCCCGGGCCAATGCAGCTTCAAAATCGAGCATGGCCTGAACCCGGCCCTGATCGCTGAACACTTCACGCATATTTCGAGATTCAGGCGCGCGCCGACAAGTCAAAGTTCGTTTTCCAGGTACGCTGCCTGCCTCGGCAAACGCAGGCTGAAGAGGAAGGCGATCGCCATCATCGCCGTCACGTACCAGTAGAAGGAGTTTTCGATACCCACCGATTTCAGGCTCAAGGCCACGTACTCGGCCGAACCACCGAAGATCGCATTGGCCACCGCGTAGGCCAGGCCCACCCCCAGCGCACGGACTTGCGGCGGGAACATTTCGGCTTTCACCAGACCGCTGATCGAGGTGTAGAAACTCACGATTGCCAGCGCCACGGTAATCAGCCCAAACGCCAGGTACGGGTTGGTCACCGACTTCAGGGTCAGCAGGATCGGCACGGTGAACAGTGTTCCCAGAGCACCGAACCAAAGCATCGAGTTGCGCCGGCCGATCTTGTCGGCAAGCGTGCCGAACAACGGCTGCATGCACATATAAAGGAACAGTGCGCCGGTCATGATGTAGCTGGCGGTCTTGGCGGGCATCCCGGCGGTGTTCACCAGGTACTTCTGCATATAGGTGGTGAAGGTGTAGAAAATCAGCGAACCACCGGCGGTGAAGCCGAGCACGGTAATAAAGGCGGCGGTGTTGTTCCTGAACAACGCGGCCATGCTGCCGGCATCCTTGTCTTCGCGCATTTCCTTGCTGGTGGTTTCTTTCAGCGAACGACGCAGGAACAACGAAATCAATGCCGCTGCCGCACCGACCACGAACGGAATCCGCCAGCCCCAGGCGCGCAGGTCGTCCTCAGTCAGGAACTGTTGCAGGATCACCACCAACGACACGGCCAGCAGTTGGCCGCCGATCAGGGTCACGTACTGGAACGAGGCGAAGAAACCCCGCTGGCCCTTGAGCGCGACTTCACTCATGTAGGTCGCGGTGGTGCCGTATTCACCGCCCACCGACACGCCCTGGATCAGGCGAGCCACCAGCAGCAGGAGCGGTGCCCAGACACCGATGTCCTTGTAGGTCGGCAGGCAGGCGATCAGCAATGAGCCGGCGCACATCATCAGCACCGAAATCATCATGGAATTCTTGCGCCCGTGCTTGTCGGCCACCCGGCCAAACAGCCAGCCGCCGATGGGACGCATCAAAAACCCTGCGGCGAACACTCCGGCGGTGTTAACCAGTTGCACCGTGGGGTTGTCGGAGGGGAAAAACGCCGGGGCAAAATAGATTGCGCAGAAGGCGTAAACATAGAAGTCGAACCACTCGACCAGGTTGCCGGAAGACGCCCCGACAATTGCAAAGATCCTTTTGCCACGCTCTTCAGCGGTGTAGAGACTGGTTATTGTTGTCATGGTTTTTCACTCAATGGGGACAGAGAGAGTCTAGACATACTTTGCAACAGCCCCTTTCCACAGATGCACATCCCTGTGGCGAGGGGGCAAGCCCTAATGCCGGTAAGTAAAAGGATTTCAGGTTCGGCACTTTCCCTGTAGCAGCTGGCGAAGCCTGCGTTCGGCTCGGTCCGCGTT
>NZ_JBFTLU010000235.1:0-9087 GCF_056396605.1 Pseudomonas sp. 05T35 | reverse complement strand
AACGCAGGCTACGCCAGCTGCTACGGGGACTGTGTATGCCGGCCCGACACGGAATAAGAACAAGAGTGAAACGACAGAACTTCGTCGCTCTAACCCATTACGATTTTGAAGGAGTAACACCATGATTCCAGTGATCTTGTCAGGTGGTAGCGGCTCACGTCTTTGGCCGCTTTCGCGCAAGCAGTTCCCCAAGCAATTTCTCGCCCTGACGGGGGAACAAACGCTGTTCCAGCAAACCCTCGAACGCCTGGTGTTCGAAGGCATGGACAGCCCCATCGTGGTCTGCAACAAGGACCACCGCTTTATCGTCAACGAGCAACTGAGCAACCGTAAACTGGAAGCCCAGCGCATCCTCATGGAACCCTTTGGCCGTAACACCGCGCCAGCGGTGGCCATGACCGCGATGATGCTGGTCAATGAAGGTCGTGACGAATTGATGCTGGTGCTGCCGGCTGACCACGTACTGGAAGACCAGAAAGCCCTGCAACGTGCCCTGGCCCTGGCCACCGTGGCTGCCGAACGCGGTGAAATGGTGCTGTTCGGCGTACCGGCAACCAAACCGGAAACCGGATACGGCTACATCAAGTCCGCCAACGATGCGTTGCTGCCCGAAGGCGTCAGCCGGGTCTCGCACTTCGTCGAAAAACCTGACGTGAAACGCGCCACCGAGTTCGTCGAGGCCGGCGGTTATTTCTGGAACAGCGGCATGTTCCTGTTCCGCGCCAGCCGCTTCCTCGAAGAGCTGAAAAAGCACGATCCGGACATCTACGACACCTGCCTGCTGACCCTGGAACGCAGCGAACAGGACGCCGACACCATCACCTTCGACGAAGCCACCTTCGCCTGCTGCCCGGACAATTCCATCGACTACGCGGTCATGGAAAAAACCCGACGCGCCTGCGTGGTGCCGCTGTCCGCTGGCTGGAGCGATGTCGGTTGCTGGTCGTCGCTGTGGGACGTGCATGAAAAAGACGCCAACGGCAACGTCACTAAAGGCGACGTGGTGATCCAGGACAGCCGCAACTGCATGATCCACGGCAACGGCAAACTGGTGTCGGTGATTGGCCTTGAGAACATCGTGGTGGTCGAAACCAAGGACGCCATGATGATCGTCCACAAGGACAAGGTCCAAGGCGTCAAGCAGATGGTCAACACCCTCAACGAACAGGGCCGCAGCGAAACCCAGAACCACTGCGAGGTCTATCGTCCGTGGGGCTCCTACGACTCGGTGGACATGGGCGGTCGCTTCCAGGTCAAACACATCTCGGTCAAACCGGGCGCCTGCCTGTCATTGCAGATGCACCACCACCGCGCCGAACACTGGATCGTGGTCAGCGGCACCGCCGAAGTGACCTGCGACGAAAACGTGTTCCTGCTCTGTGAGAACCAGTCGACCTACATCCCGATCGCCTCGGTTCATCGCCTGCGCAACCCGGGGAAGATTCCGTTGGAAATTATCGAAGTGCAATCGGGGAGTTATCTGGGGGAGGACGATATCGAGCGGTTTGAGGATATTTATGGTCGGTCTACGCCTATTGAAAGAGGGGTGTCGGTGAAGACTATTGCGCAGTGATTGATGGGTAATACAAGAAGCCCCTGTCCAGCCCACTGCGCGCCCTGTCCGCAGTGGGTTGGGTGAGGGGCTTTTGCTGGAAGAGGAATTGGTGTTCGGCTTAGTAGGGCGAGCTTTCTCCCCACCCCATGGCAATAGCTGCCGATCGAGGGTTTATAGCGTTTGTTCTAATTGTTTTCATGTTTACAGTTTTACTGACCTGATTCAAAGCGTTCATTGTCAAGAACGTCCCTGCTCCACGGAGCCTCAATTCGCTTTCCGGAGTACCCACTTCGTTCACTGCATCATGCAATTGCGTACTACCTAGTTGCGAATCAGGATCAACAATAGTGAAGTCTACCGTCAAATCAGTATCATTATTATCCTCACCTTCACGACTCAAAGATATCAGCGTGAGCCCATATAGTTTTCGATCAGCTGGATCTTTAATCCGATCAGCCTTTTTGATTAACGCAAACAGTCTATTATTCGGCGCCCCACCAAAATCCACCTCCATCTGCCGCGTTTGCTCACCCCGAATAAACCACGTTTCAAATTGCCGAGAAACATACTCTCCAGCCGTAAAATTCCTTCTCTGTTTCGCAGCGTCACCACCCCACTCATACCACTTATGGCCAGACGAGCTCATTAAGCTTGTATATTTTTTCTTGTAACTCTTTAACGTATCTCTCACCTCATCGCTGGCCACGACCCCTTTTCTATTTCGCCTAAGAAGCTCTTCCCTAGAACCCACCCCAACCTCGACAACCTCAAAATCATTACTAGCCTCATATAGCTCTAACCCCAACCCATTTGCATCTGTGTAACCCAGCGGATTATTTCCAACCATCCTATAAATATTAAGTCCATCAACTTGACCCGCCGGATCCGGATTCAACCACCGCTGCCACCACGCCACGTAATACCTGAACCCATAATAATAAAGCTCCGTCGCATCCCGCTCTTTCCCCGAATACCGCACCGTTTTATAACTCGCCTCGACCTCTCCCCGGCCGGCAAACCACGCGGGGGTGCCAAAGGGGTGATAACGCTCCTGACTGATCACCTCCCCCGCACTGTCGAGTTCCAGGGTGCAGGAGCCCAGATGATCATTCAGGCTGTACCGGTATTGATCGTTGGCCGTGTCCTTGGGCGGTGCCGACTCCCAGTGCAACACGCGCACGTTGCTGCGCCCGGCCTGGACGCTGATTACCTGCAGCACTTCGCCGGTGCCGCTGTGGGTACGGAGTTCCAGATTCGGCAGATAACGCACTTCAGCGATCAGCGTTTGGGCATTGGTTTGCGTCGAACGGACTTTGCGCACGCGCATGCCGTCGGCGCCGTAGACGTAGCGCTCGCTATCGTCGGCTCTGGAATTGCGCGCTACCGGCCGCACTTCGCGCAACTGGTTGCGCAGGTCCCAGCTCAACGACTGCCCCGGTTGCAGGTTGAGCAAATTGCCGTTGGCGTCGAAGCCCTTACGAAAGTCCTCCTCGCCTGGCTCCACGCCCTCGCGCACCGGCAAACAACGGTTGCTGTGCGCCGCCGCGACCAGCCGGTGGCCGTGGCTTTGCGGGCCGAAGTGAGTCAGTTTCAGCAGGTTGTTGCCCGCGTCATAGCGATAGGTCTGGCGGTAATTGGCACACGGGGCGGGATCGTCGAAAGTCGAAAAGTGCGGGCCTCGATTGGCACCACCCGCCTCCCAGCCGGTGGCTGCGATCAACTGATTAAAGCTGTCGTAGTCATACCAACTGATCGGCTCGATGCGCTGGTTGGCGAAAAAGCGAATCGGCAAGGCGGCGTCTTCGATGCTCAGTACGTTGCCCACCGCGTCATAGGCATAGCGCAGGTCTTGCAGCGTGGTGTTGCCGCGTGCGGCCTGAAGCCGAGTCAAACGACCATCCTCGGCCGCGTATTCCAGCGCGGTGATCACCCCGTTGCCCGCCGCTTCCCGCTCGGTCTGGCCGTGGGCGTTGTACTGGATGGCGCTGACCAGGGGGGTTGGCGCACTGTCTTTCGCCAGTTGCAGGCGCACCTCGCGCAACTGGCCGGCGACGGTCTGGCTGAACAACTGCCGGTTGCCTTTGGCGTCGGTCTGTTCGAGCGTCTCGCCCAACGCATTGAAGCGCGAGCGGGTGGTTGCACCCGCCACCGATTCCAGCAGCTTGTCACGATCTGCCACAAGCTCAGGCCAGTCAGGGGACTTCAGCTCCCGCAGAAAATCCCGGGTCTGCTCCAGCAGCCCGCCACTCAAGCCAAACTCCGCGAACAACAACCGACCCGCCGGATCATCGTGACGAATCAGTTGCCCACACTGGTTGTGTGCAACGGATGCCAAATCAGCACCGCCATAGCCGTAACGTTCCGCGCAGAACGATGGCTCACCCTTGGCCTGCTCGAACACTGCCAGCGGGCGCAATTGGTCATCGTATTCCGTCCAGCGCTGGCTGCCCCGGCCATCCCAGCTGTGCACGGACTGATCCGCTTCGCCCGACAGATTGACGCGCCACCCGGCGTCGACGCTGGTTGTGCTCAACACCTTGCCGGACAGGGAATAAACCGTGCTCAGGTTGGCAAGGGCCGAAGCGTCCTTTACCAACCGTGGATCCCGCTGCTCAATCGCTCGCCCGGCAGGGTCATAAGTGGTGTGGTTGATGCGCACTTCGGCAGGTTCTGCGAGGGTACGGCGGCAGTAGCCGACTGAACGCAGCGTCAAACCACGCGAGCCGGTAACGGTCAGCGTCGGGGAGTGGCTGTGTACGGTGAACGCCTGAACCGGCATGGCCTGTGGTCATCCTTGAGGTTCACAACAGCTAATGCTGAAACACTGCGTTTGGCTACTGTCAGAAATTACAGTGTCGATCAACGGCACTGATCGACAGCCGAATAGTCAGCCTCCGAACAACCGGCTGAACAACGCCGCGCCAGACAGACTGTAAATCGTGGTCAGGTTTGGCCGGGCCGTGGGTGCCAGAAACCGTGGATCACGCTGCGTCACCAACCGCCCGACGGCATCATGCTGCTGGACCGTAACCCGTGCCTCAGGGACAAGCTCGCTGACGTCCCGCCGACAGTACGCCACCTGGCGCACCAGCAAACCACGGCTGTCGATGATCGATAGCTGTGGGGTATGTGAATGAGTACCGGGGTTCAATGAAGCGTCCTGCTCGTTCGTGGTTGTTCAGAGGGTGCTACAAACAGATCGTTCTCATCAAAGACCACGTTGCACCAGATCCAGTACCAGATCTCCCGGCGCAACGGTTGAAATTGCGGCGGGGTGCCTTGCAGCATTTTCTTCGCCAGTACGGTCTCGGTCGGTCGGCCTGCCGCATCGTAGAACTGCTGATCGTGATAGGCATGCTGGCGCATCGATTGATCATTGATGTAGCGCGGTTGGTCGGCGAAATACGGTCGGTAGATCCGCACCTTCTCGCCCTTGTTGTTGTACTCGACCGGTTCGCTGACCCGCCAACGGCGCAACACCTCGGCTTCTTCCGGTGTGCCGTCGCCCTTGAGGATCAACTCGCCCTTTGCATCGACCAGCCACGACTTGCCCGATTCGACCTCCACCTTGGTTTGCAACGGCCGACCGAAACCGTCCAGGCACTTGATACTCACCCTCACTTGCATCTCTTTATCACCGGGGTAGCGATCGGCCCGCAGGGTGGCGGCGTACACCGGCTCACGGTGTGCCGCATCGATCTCGTTCTTCAGGATCTGCTCGTTCGCATCAGGGCTTTCCAAGCCTTGAAGATGCTGTCGAGCCCTTTCGCAGATATGTCCGCTGGGCAGAATAAAACCTTCGGCTCTGGCCCAGGCCAGCCATTCAGCGGACCGTGGCGATACGCGGGAGACGCGGCCCATCCAGCAGAAGGTGTCCCAGAAACCGGCACTGGCGAAATTGCCAATGGCGTCTTTCGGCTCGGCAATGGCGATAGCAGGGTCGCGGTCTGAAGGTGCCACATAGGTCTCCAGAGGATCGAAGCCTACGGCTTTTCCCAGTTCTGTGCCGTGGAAACTGGTCACCATCGGCTCGCCGAATGCACTGTAACGCGCCTCCTGGATATTGCGGTTGGCATCCTCGATAGCCGCTGGCAGGAATGAGCGGTAGTCAATGTCAAGGCTGCGGGTGGTACAACCGTCCGGCAATGTGACGGCGGTGATCACACACCAGTAGTTGTCGTAGGTCATCCGGGTAATGCCGTGGCTTTGCGTCTCCCGGTACTCCTTGACGTTATAAAAACCATCCAGCCCATGGTAGGTCGGGAAGCCCCGGTGCACGGACCACAAATAACTTTTCGCGTCCTCCGGGTCCGGAACCGATTCCTTTTTAACCGCGGGCAAGAACAGCTCCATGATGTGGTAACCGACCTCGGGCGATTCGAGTTTTTCCTTCAAATTGAAGGGCATGTTGCCCTGCTCATCCTTGAGTTTGTCGTAAGCGCTCAGGGCGACTTCATCAAGTTCCGCCGTTTCCGCATAGGCCGGTAATCCTTCGAAGGTCGCTTTGCCCGGCGTCAGGGGTTGACCACTGAGCGGGTCCATGTAGCGCTGCAACGACAAACCGGTCAGCACCGACTGTTTCGCCCAGTCGCCATCGTCCTTGCTCTTATCAAGGAAGCTTTCATGGTTGATCTCCTCGGCGCTCAGCTCTGATTTTTCCAGCACCAGGGCATTGCTGCGCTGCTGATAAGGCAGGCCCAGGCGCCAGGCCTCAGGGTTCGGCTGGTCATTACCCATATGGTGGATGGGCAATGCCTTGACCTGTGTCRGGTACCAGCATTGCTGAGCAGGGTCATGGGCGTCCGTCCAGTAGCGTATTTCATGTTCATCGGTGAAGGGCGGTGAGTCGCCGGGAGTTTTGCGACGAGCGTAATGCACGGTGAAGCCGTGAACGAGACTACCGTACTCGTCCCACTCCAGATTGATCGTGTGCTGGCACAACGGATCGTCCGCGATGTGCGGCTCATACTGGTAACTGATCGATTCCAGCTCCATGGATTGGAGTACCGCGTAAGGCTGATGCTCGCCTTTGGGGCGTAATACCCGCACCAGTGCGCGGTTCTCCTGAACGACGTAGGGCACGGCGCTGTCCCTGTCGTCGTCCGCCGCGTAAACCTCCGAACGCACGACCCTGCCGCTCAGGCAGCGGGCTATTTCTCGGGCAGTGTTTTCGTCCGGCAGGCCGAGTGGCTGCGCCGCGCGGTCGTTGAAGTGGTAGTTCTGCAGCAGGGTGGGTTCGAGGGGAACGGCCCGCAGATCGCGAACGTAATAACCCTCCCTCGACGCGTCGATGGACTTGCCCGTGTGGAACCAGGTCATGCTGCGGATAGGCGCACTGAAGCCCGCAGTTGCGCGTTCAGCCTGAGTGGCTTCGGTGTCGGTCTGCTCCAGCAGGCGAAAGCCGCGGAATTCTCGTTCGAAGCGGTCGTAATAACCGCCTCGGTACTTGAAGCCCTGGGTCAGCCGATTACCGGTGATGTCATCGATCTGGATTTGCTGGCTCACCAGGTAGATGGTAAGCGGCAGCTGAGATTCGGGATTTTCCACCCCGGCCTTGTGCTGATCCTGCTTCTCATCCAGCCATTCCTGGGCCGAGCTGCGGTAGGTCACGCGGCTGCTGGCGCCCATATTGTTGCAGGTCCCGTTAACCAGGTAGGGCTTGGCCTTGACGAAATCGTAGCGCCAATGCCGTGGCTCCATGTGCGGCACGGTCAGGACCAGGCTGGAGCAACCCAGCCCCTGCAGGTCGGCGGTGCTGACCTGGCAGAGTGAGTCGTAACGCACCCCGTCTGGCCAGGGCAGTGTTTCATCCGGGTCCCGTTGATAACCGTTACCGGCGTGGTTCATGAACACCAGAAAGTGCTCAGCCTCCAGGTAGATCAGGTCGGCCGCCCCCGAGCCGTCGAGATCGGCCAGCAGCACCTGCGAGGCATTGAACGTGGCGTAATCGAACGGCAAGGCACACAACACAAAGCCCTTGCCGAAGCGCCCATGACCCAGGTTCGGCCAGCACTTGACCTCGTTGTGACGGATGCGCACCAGGTGCGCTTGCCCACTGCCGAGCACATCGGCGAAGGCCACCAGTTCGGTCGGGGTGTTGCTCAGCAGTGGCAGATCATCTTCGTTGTGTTGCACATCGATGCCGTCGGCGAACCCTGCCTCGCGACGGTTCGCGTAGAGGCGCACGCTGCGGGTGCCGATCAGCGCCATGTCGCTCAGGCCATCGCCCACCAGGTCGGCCATTTGCGACATAGGGTGGAAAAATTCAATGGGGAAGGCCTCGAAAGGCACGAAATTCGACCAGTTTCGGTCCGGACCGAGGGTGAAGAAACCGCACATCCCAGACTTGGCTACCACCCAATCCAGCTTGCCGTTACCGGTCAGGTCCGTGAGGGTCTGACGGATCGGGTTGCCGCTGTCGGCGTGCGGCATGTACCGCAGCAGTTGCCAGTCGCCATAGCGCACACCATCCCTCCCGGTTTCAGCGCGCAACGGTTCGCGGTAATACCAGGCATCGTCATAGCGACACAACACCCCCGGCATGCCTTCGCCATACAGGTCCACCAGTTGGTAACGCTGCCCGTCGTTAAGCCCGGGCATGTCCGGGAACTGCATCCAATCCGGGTGGCGCGAATCGAGTTCGAAATCGTTGTAGCTGAACTCCATCGGTGGGCGGCTCTCTACCTGACCCAGGCTGTCATAGGCCTGGACGTGAGCGGCCGTCAGGTGGTTGTAGCCCAACGGGCTTTGCCGGTGTTCCAGTAACAGGCGCTGGACCAGCACCGGTTTGTCCCCCAGCTCCTTGACGAAGTGATGGAACATCAACACCTGTCGGCACAGGCGCCGGGTGCCCAGCCCGAAGCCGTAGGCGAAGTTCCAGAATGGGTCGCTACGCTCAGGCCATGGCTGCTGTTCGTCGAAGGTCGGCACCTGTTCGAGATCGGTGCTGCGTTCGCCATAATCGAACACCAGGTGAAAGTGCCAGTGCTGGGCTTTCCAGCTGTCGGTGACCCAGGCATACAGATGGGGATTAGCCTTTTCATTGCCATAGCACACGCGCTTGAGGTAGCGCTGAGCGCGGTAGTCGCGCAACTGCGGCGGTGCCGGGTCGTCCTCTTCCGCCTTGTACTCGTAGACGATATGTTCGCCCCGGGTGTCGAGGCTTTCCTCGATCATCCAGACACCGACATGCGTTGGCTCATTCGGGTCGACCCGGCGCGAGTCGCTGGTTTTCCCATAGATATGCAAGCTGCCATCGGCGCCATGGATCAGCCAGAACCCTGCGGGGTCTTTGGTGGTGGACCAGTGCTCGATCAGGTCGAACCCGCCTTCGACCCTGGGCCAATGGCGCACGACAAGGTAGGGTTCATCGAACGCTGTACCGTTGTACTCCTTGACCTCTCTGGAAATGACCTTGCCGTCGTCATACCGCTCCGGCATCCACACATCGCCGCTGGGGCCGACCACCTGGTCTTTACCGTCGTAGGTCGGCACCCCCTTGGTGGTGCGCAGGGTGATGGCGGGTGATGGCG
>NZ_JBFTLU010000234.1:0-6818 GCF_056396605.1 Pseudomonas sp. 05T35 | reverse complement strand
GTGCAGGCCTTCGTCATCGATCTTCAGGTACTCGACGCTGTTGAGCATCTGTACGTGCTTGTTCTTCAGCCCCGTGCGGTGAATCCAGCCGGTAGTCTTGCCCAAACCGTCGCCGACCTTGGATGTCTTGCGCTGCAACAGGAACACCTGACGTGCCGGCGCGTGAGGCTCGGCCTTGATCCCGGCGACACCGCCACGAGCCTCAAGGTGAGTATCGATGCCCCACTCTCTCCAGAACGCTTCGCGGTCCTGGCTGGTGGCGACGCCTTGATGCACGAGGAACTCCGAGACGTCAAAACCGATACCGCCGGCGCCAATCACCGCAACGTTCTTGCCKACCGGCTTGCGCTCAAGGATCACGTCCAGGTAGCTCAGTACCTTGGCATTCTCGACGCCCGGAATCGCCGGCACACGCGGCGCGATACCGGTGGCCAGAATCACCTCGTCATAACCGCCATCCACCAACTGCGCGACATCGACCCGCGTGTTCAGGCATACCTCGACATTCGTGGTCTGCAACTTGCGCTTGAAGTAGCGCAGGGTTTCGAAGAACTCTTCCTTGCCCGGCACACGCTTGGCGACGTTGAACTGACCGCCGATTTCGCTGGCAGAATCGAACAGCGTCACTTGATGACCGCGCTCGGCAGCCACGGTGGCCGCGGACAAACCCGCAGGGCCAGCGCCAACCACGGCAATTTTCTTGATCTGCTGCACCGGCAAGTAATTGAGCTCGGTTTCATGGCACGCCCGCGGGTTCACCAGGCACGAGGTCAATTTGCCGCCGAAGGTGTGGTCCAGGCAGGCCTGGTTGCAGSCGATRCASGTGTTGATTTCATCAGCGCGTCCGGCGGCGGCCTTGTTGACGAACTCCGGGTCCGCGAGGAACGGCCGCGCCATCGACACCATGTCGGCATCACCTTCAGCGAGGATCTGCTCGGCGACTTCCGGGGTGTTGATGCGGTTGGTGGTGATCAGCGGAATACCTACCTCCCCGCGCAACTTGGCCGTGACCTTACTGAACGCGGCACGTGGAACCTTGGTGGCGATGGTTGGAATCCGCGCTTCGTGCCAGCCGATCCCTGTGTTGATGATGGTTGCGCCCGCCTGTTCAATGGCCTTGGCCAACTGAACGATTTCTTCCCAGGTGCTGCCGCCTTCCACCAGATCGAGCATCGACAGACGGAAAATGATGATGAAATTCGGGCCTACCGCTTCGCGTACGCGACGAACGATTTCCACCGGCAGGCGCATACGGTTTTCATAGCTGCCGCCCCAGCGATCAGTGCGGTGGTTGGTGTGGGCTGCGAGGAACTGGTTAATGAAATAACCTTCCGAGCCCATGATCTCGACACCGTCGTACTCGGCTTTTTGCGCCAGGCTCGAACACGTGACGAAGTCGTTGATCTGCTTCTCGATGCCTTCCTCGTCCAGCGCTTTGGGTTTGAACGGATTGATCGGTGCCTGGATCGCACTCGGTGCGACCTGTTTCGGGCTGTAGGCATAACGCCCGGCGTGAAGAATCTGCATGCAAATCTTGCCACCTGCCTCATGCACGGCACGCGTGACGATCTGGTGCTTGAGCGCTTCATCGAGAGTGGTCAGCTTGGCAGCGCCGGAGTACACCCCGCCCTCATCGTTCGGACCAATACCGCCCGTAACCATCAGGCCAACGCCACCGCGAGCACGTTCGGCGAAGTACGCCGCCATACGCTCAAAACCGCCAGGTTTCTCCTCCAGGCCAGTGTGCATCGAGCCCATCAGGGTGCGGTTACGCAGCGTGGTAAAACCCAGGTCCAGCGGGGCCAGCAGGTGCGGGTAATGAGCGGCGGTCATCGATAGCTCCACAACGAACGATCACGGAAAAAGTGCGGGCGCTCTTTGGCACCCATCGGTTATGTGCCACAGACTAAGAGCAGGCCTGTCATCGCTCAATGACCGTAACTGACAACTTATTGATCCAAACGCGCAGCACCACTTGGCATTCCTCGGCATGGGGCCTACCCTAGTCGGCGAATCCTGCACAAGGCCGCTTATTGTTTCCCCATGCGCAAACTTCTTTATCTGACCGTCACCATGGCATTTGTCGCCCTCATCGCCGCTTACGCAATGTGGGCCGCTGATCGCCCGGTTGGCCATTACCTCTCGGACCTGCGCATCAACCTCGCCGTTAACCAGGGCGTTCCTGCCGATCGCGGCAACCTGCTGGGCATCCAGCCCGAGTTGTTCCCCACCGATTATCAAAGCCCCGAGCACCTGCACCGCAAGCTCGCAGCCTATCTGCAGCAGGCTCGCGAACAAGGCCTGCTGAACGAAAAGACCATCGTCGTACTGCCGGAACACATCGGTACCTGGCTGATGCTCAGCGGCGAGAAAGACGAGCTGTATCAAGCCGGCACGCTGGACGAAGCCATGAATTGGCTGGCGGTGAGCAATCCCCTGAGCTTTTTGCGCGCATTGATCAGCGCCAAGGGCGACAACCGCCTGGATGACGCGCACCTGCGGATGAAAGCCAAAAGCATGGCCCGGCAGTACCAGGCGCTGTTCGGTGGGCTGGCCAATGAGTTCGGCATCACCCTGGTGGCGGGCAGCATCGTGTTGCCCGACCCCAGTGTCAGCGACGGCACGCTGAAAATCGGTCGTGGTGCGTTGTACAACAGCAGCCTGGTGTTCGGTCGCGATGGTTTACCGATTGGCCAACCGCAGCGCCAACTGAGCCCGGCCTTCGTTCATCGAGGCTATATCCAGCCGAGCGCCAATCAAGCGATCAATGTCATCGACACCCCGGCCGGACGCCTGGGCGTATTGATCGGCAACGACAGCTGGTACCCGGACAACTATCGCAAACTCAATGATCAGGGCGCTCAGTTGATCGCCGTGCCGGCCTTTATCATCGGCCGAAACGCCTGGGACAAGCCTTGGCGCGGAGACAAAGGGCCATCGACCCCGAGCGAAATCGGCCTCCAGCCCGGCTCGCTCAGCGAAGGTCAGGCCTGGCATCGCCTGACGTTGACCAGTCAGCGCCCGGTCAGTCAGGCCGGTGCTGGTGTCAGCGTGTTCCTGCGTGGACAATTCTGGGATCAGGGCAGCGCCGGCCAGAGCTTTCTCAGCAGCAACGGCCAACACTTCGCCGACCGCGAAGCCCGCGGCGCACGTTTGCTCAATATCTGGTTGTAAGTGATGAAACCACAGCCGATGCGCCTCGGAGATCTGTCAGTCGGCTTCGTCCATAGCCTGGCTGACGCTGTGTCCAGCCACGGTCTGGACCCGCAGCCGCTGCTGGAACAATACGGACTCGACTCCGCGCGGTTAGCCGAAGCCGGCGCGCGGCTGTCGATCCCGCGCTACATGCGCCTGGGCCACGCGGCCATTCAACTGACCGGCGACCCGGCGCTGGGCCTGCGTATGGGTCAGCTCAGCCGCCTCAGCCAGGTCGGGCTGGCCGGCGTGACTGCCGCTCAGGCGCCAACCGTGCGCGAAGCGGCGCGTTGCCTGATTCGCTTCGAGGCCCTGTATGGCTCCAATTACCGCGGCCAGTCGAGTTTTCATGAAGATACCCAGGGTGCATGGCTACGGTTCTATTCCATCAGTCCGTACAACACCTATAACCGCTTTGTGGTGGATTCGATCATCGCCAGCTGGTTGCAGCAGTTATCCAGCCTGTGCCGCCAGCCGCTGCGCGCCGAATGCATCGACATCGAGTTTGCCGAGCCGGATTACCGCGAGCGCTATGCACTGCTGGGTGATTGTCCGATCCAGTTTGGTGCCGAGCACAACCAACTAAGGCTGAGTCAGGCCAGCCTGGCACTGCGCAACCCCGAGCACTGTCCGAGTACCTGGCGTCTACTGCTCAAGCTGTGTGAACGGGAACTGGAACAATTGACCCGCACCCGCAGCCTGCGTGAACGCATCACTCAGTTGCTGGGGCCGTTGCTCAATGGGGGTCGAGAACCCGACCTGGAAGAAGTGGCGGCACGCCTGAAGCTGCCGACCTGGACCTTGCGTCGCAAGCTCGCCGAAGAGGGTACGCAGTTTCGCGCGATTCTCAACGACACTCGCCGCGATCTGGCCATGACCTACATCCGTGACACGGAACTGGCCTTTGGCGAGATCGCCTACCTGCTGGGGTTTGCCTCGGCCGAAGCCTTTCAGCGCGCCTTCAAACGCTGGAACAACCAGACACCTGGCGAGTTCCGTCGCAGTCACAGGCAATCAGCCTGACGGCCGGCCTGCAGCTGCTTTGTTACAACTCGGTGGCGTCTTCGGCTGGCTCCAGAGGGTCCAGTTCAAACGCCTGGTATTCAAGCAGCTCTTCTTGGTAATCGTCCATAGAGATGTCCTTTTGAGTCGAGTTAAACCGTTATGCCAATGACCTTCGCCCTCAGCATAAAGTGCCCGTATGAAAGAAAAATGACGCGGGCACAGCGCAACGTTCCTGCTAGTAAAACGTAGCAGGCACTCAAGAATTTATCACGGGGGACTTTGAATAAAAGCTGAAGAAAATCAGCCTCTGGTGGCGCAGATGCATCTGAAGAAACACTGCAGGATCRGCCATTGACCCTACAGTGCTCGACTTCTGATTACTTGCCGGACGATGGCAGTGCCGGAATTGGCTCGGTCGGCGCCGGCAATGAACTCGAATTCGCCGGTGGCGTGACGACTTCAGACACCGGTGTCGGCTCGGCATTGCTCACAGGTGCAATAGACGCCGCTGCAGGCGCCGATGCGGCGGATATAGGCTCTATCGGCGCACTCTCCGCTGGCGCTGGTGCAGCCTTCGCCGGCTCGGCAGGCGCTGGCACGGCCGGCGCTGGAGTTGGCGCTGGCGTCGCTGCAGGCGTGGATGTTGGCGCTGCAGGGGCTGCTGCGGGTTCAGGCACACCCAGATCGGCCTTTGGCTTCTCGACGATATGCGCCTCTTTCTTCACCTCAGGCGGCAGGAACAGCTCGACCAGGGTGAAAAACCGCTCGTAGAACTTCCCGGAGGACACGGTTTCACTGGCAACCTTGACCATCGAATCATCGGAAGAACCAATCGGCATCGACACCGAGCCCAACACACCGACACCAAGGCTGGCAGAGTTGTTGGTTTTCTTCAGCGCGTAGCGGTCCTGCAAGGCATTGGCGAACATCGTCGCGTGATGCTTGCTGTCTTCGGCGCAGACCACGTTGAAGCTGATCTCCATATGCGTGTCGCCGGTCTGCTGAAAACTCTTGTGACCGCTGACCAGTTTCGGGTCAGTGCTGGTGATGATGTAGCCCTGGCTCAACAACGCCCGACGGGCGGCCTCGCAGGAAGCAACATCGGTAACCGGGTATTTGCGCGAAAACGTCCCGGAATCATCGAAATTTTCATGCTCATAGATGGCCTGTTCCTTGGTACAACCGGCTGCTGCAGCCAGTACCAACGCCAGCCCGGCGGCACGCACATGGAATGATTTGAACATTGAACATCCTGAAGAAAACGATCCGGGGCCTATTGTGCAACAGATCACCCCGTAACGGCGCATGGATTAGTGTCTTGTAAACGATACAAGTTTACTGACCTTCGTTTACCGGAAAAAGTCGCAGCCACAAATGATCGATGAACACCCGTAATCTGCCCGCTGCGCGCTGACTGGATGGCCAAAGAATTCAGTCGACCGTCGAGCCGCACAAAACAAAAGACCCCGGCCTTTCGGCCAGGGTCTTTGTTTACCACTAACGGGTCAGTCAGGCATCAGTAACGCTTG
This sequence comes from Pseudomonas sp. 05T35, assembly GCF_056396605.1. Classification (NCBI taxonomy): domain Bacteria; kingdom Pseudomonadati; phylum Pseudomonadota; class Gammaproteobacteria; order Pseudomonadales; family Pseudomonadaceae; genus Pseudomonas; species Pseudomonas sp. 05T35. Next base: position 1,089 of record NZ_JBFTLU010000234.1, on the reverse strand, counting down.
ATGTCCGCCTGGCTCTCCAACTGCTTGCGATAGGCCGCAAAGTCTTGCTGGCCAACGCGCGACGCGAGGAAGCGACGATACTGTGCCTTCTCTTCTTCAGAAGGCGCTGCGGCTTCGCTCACACCGTTCAGGCGCACGATCACCAGACTACCGTCAGGCAGGGTCACGCTGCTGAAAGTCGGCTTGTCCTTGGCTGCAGGCTTGGGCATGCGGAACAACGCTTGCAGTACGGTTGGGTCAACCCCTTCCTGAGCACGTGTTGCCGCGTGGGTGACTTTCCAGCTCTGGCTATCAAGCGGCGTCTTGCCATCACGCAGACTGGCGATCAGCTCATCAGCCTTGGTCTTGGCAGCGGCACTGGCGTGCTCCTTGGTCAATTGCACGCGAATGCTCGCAGCAACGCTTTCCAGTGGCAGCTGTTCAGGCTTGCGATGCTCTTTGGCACGCAGCACCACAACAGTTTCCGGATCCAGCTCGATGCCGGTGCTGTTCGCACCTTCATTCAGCACTTCCGGGCTGAACGCAGCAGTGACCACGGCACGGTTGGCCGCGATACCTTCACCACCTTCACGGCCAAACGGTGCGGACGTGTGGACGGTCAGTTTCAGGTCCGCAGCGGGTTGAGCCAGATCGGAGGCTTCGAACGCGGCATCTTCCAACTGCTTGGTCGCATCCACAAAACGCTGCTCGACCTGTTGGGTTTTCAGTTCCTTGGTCAGCTTGTCTTTCAGGCTGGCGAAGCTCGGCACTTGCGGTGCTTCAACGCCCAACAGCTTGATCAAGTGGAAACCGAAGTCAGTGTGCACCGGCGCCGACACCTGGTCCTTGCCCAGCGCATACAGCGCTTTCTCAAAGGCCGGGTCGTAAACGCCCGGGCCAGCGTAACCGAGGTCACCGCCGTTGGCAGCCGAACCTGGATCCTGCGAGAACTCCTTGGCCAGCGCCTCGAAGCTTTCACCCTTGGCCAGACGCGCCTGAATCTCCTCGATCTTCGCCTTGGCTTGCGCCTCGTTCACCTTGTCATTCACTTCGATCAGAATGTGCGCAGCCCGGCGCTGTTCGGCCAGGTTCGCGGTTTCTTTCTGATAC
>NZ_JBFTLU010000233.1:0-6838 GCF_056396605.1 Pseudomonas sp. 05T35 | reverse complement strand
GCCCATGATTGTCGACACACCCATGGTGTGCAGCACCAGCTGCCGATGGGTGAAATACACGCCCTTGGGATTGCCGGTGGTGCCGGTGGTGTAGAAGGTGGTCGCCACCGAGTTTTCGTCGAAATCTTCGAAGGTGTACTGGGTGCTCGCGGCAGCCAGCAGTTGCTCGTACTCGCCGACCAGGTTGGGCAGGTCGGCGGTTTTTTCCGGCAGATCGGTGAGCAGCAGGGTTTTCTCGACCGTGGTCAGGTGCCCGGCAAGCGCCTGGTACAGCCCGACGAACTCGCTGTTGACCAGCACGAAGCGGTCCTCGGCGTGATTCATGGTGTAGAGAATCTGTTCGGGCGACAGGCGCACGTTAATGGTGTGGATCACCGCACCGATCATCGGGATGGCAAACATGCATTCGAGGTAGCGATGGCTGTCCCAATCCATCACGGCCACGGTATCCCCGGCCTTGACCCCGGCCGCCGTGAGCACGTTGGCCAGCCGCGCGACACGCTCGATGAGGGTCGGGTAGCTGTAGCGCAACTGGTCGCGGTAGACAATCTCGCGGGTTTTCTCGTAACGGCTGCCGGACATCAGTAGCCGCTTGATCAACAGCGGGTATTGATAAGCGCCTTCGGCTGGCGGAATAACGCGCGTCTCCAACATAAGCATCCCTTTATCTGACTACACGGTCGTGACTGAAAAGATAAGCACTTTAGTCAGCCGGAGCGCCAGCTAAATCAGCCAAAGGGATGATTTGCAGAGCCGTACAAATGCTGGCTTTGCGCCAGCATTTGTTTCCGAGAGTGGATCAATGCATCTCGGTCAGGGCCAGCTTCACGCCGATGGCGATCAGCACCACGCCCATCGTACGGTCGAACCAGTGGCCCATGCGGGCAAAACCGGCCCGTACGCGCTGCTGGCTGAACAGCATCGCCACCAGGCAGAACCAGATTGCGGTGGCCGCAGCCAGGTAAACGCCGTAACCGGCCTGAATCGCCAGCGGTGTGTGCGGGTTGATCACCACGGTAAACAGCGACAGGAAAAACAGCGTGGCTTTAGGGTTCAGGCCGTTGGTCACGAAACCTGAGGTAAATGCGCCGCGGGCGGTGCGCTCGCCGGCTTCCTTGTGCAGGTTTTCAGTGGCAGGTTTCGCAGGCTGCGCGCGCAGGGCCTTGAAGCCGATGTACAGCAAGTAGGCGGCCGCCAGCCATTTCAGCGCGTTGAACAGCATGATCGACTGCGAGACGATCAGGCCGATACCCAGCAACGAGTAGCCCACGTGCAGGAAAATCGCCGAGCCGACACCCAGCGCCGTCCAGGTCCCTGCGCGACGACCGTGGGTCACGGCCTCACGCACCACCACGGCAAAGTCCGGACCCGGGCTTGCGACGGCAAGCAGGTGAATCAGGGCGACGGTCAAAAACTCTGTCCAGTACATGGGGGGCTCCTTTAGGCCAAGCGTAACGACTTGTTTCATCTGGTAGGCTCGGCAGATTACGCCTTCAGACTCATGCGCAAAAGGTACAGTTAATGACGAACAATCGCCGCGCCGTATTCCTCGACCACAGTTCACTGGACCTCGGCGACCTGGACCTCAGTGGGTTGCAGCAGTGCTTCGATGACTTGCAACTGCGCTCGCTGACCACGCCTGACAACATCGTCGAACGGCTGAAAGGCGCCAGCGTGGCGATCAGCAATAAAGTCCTGCTGAACGCCGAAACCCTCAAGGCCTGCCCCGAACTGAAGCTGATCCTGATCGCCGCCACGGGCACCAACAATGTCGACCTGGCCGTCGCCCGCGCCCAAGGGATTACCGTGAGCAACTGCCAGGGTTACGGCACGCCGTCAGTGGCGCAGCACACGATCATGCTGTTGCTGAACCTCGCCACCCGCCTGAGCGACTATCAGAAAGCCGTCGCTGAAGGTCGCTGGCAGCAGGCCAAACAGTTCTGCCTGCTGGATTTCCCGATCGTCGAACTCGAAGGCAAAACCCTTGGCCTGCTCGGCCATGGTGAATTGGGTGGTGCCGTCGCGCGGCTGGCCGAAGCCTTTGGCATGCGCGTGTTGCTCGGCCAACTGCCTGGACGCCCGGCCCGTGCCGACCGTTTGCCGCTGGATGAACTGCTGCCGCAAATCGACGCGCTGACCCTGCACTGCCCACTCAACGAACATACCCGTAATTTCATCGGTGCCCGCGAACTGGCGCTGCTCAAACCCGGCGCCTTTGTGGTCAACACCGCACGCGGTGGGCTGATCGACGAACAAGCCTTGGCCGATGCGTTGCGCAACGGGCATCTGGGCGGCGCGGCGACCGACGTCTTGAGCGTCGAGCCACCCACCGCCGGCAATCCGCTGTTGGCTGCCGACATCCCGCGCTTGATCGTCACCCCGCACAACGCCTGGGGCAGCCGCGAGGCGCGGCAACGGATCGTCGGTCAACTGGCCGAAAACGCCCAAGGCTTCTTCAGCGGTACAGCGCGGCGGGTCGTCAGTTGATAAACTGCCGCACTTTTTTTCAAGGAGCAGAGTATGGATCCGCGCAGTGAAGTACTGCTTCGTCAGGCCGAATTGTTTCAAGGCGATTTGCTGTTGGCCGGTTTGCCCGCCGATGACTTGCTCGGCAAATTGCCCAACGCTCACGGCTGGTGCTGGCACGCAGGCGACCAGGCGGCGCTGGACGCACGCTTTGCCGAGCGCAGCCACTTTGGCGTGAATGCCCCGAGCCGAGAGTTTGAAACGGCGGTGGTGTTCCTGCCCAAATCCAAGGACCTGACCGACTACATCCTCAACGCCCTCGCCTCGCGCCTGGCCGGTCGTGAGCTGTACCTGGTGGGTGAAAAACGCAGCGGCATCGAAGGCGCGGCCAAACAGCTGAACCCCTTCGGCAAACCGCGCAAGCTCGACAGCGCACGCCACTGCCAGCTCTGGCAAGTCACTGTGGCTAATGCGCCGGAGGCCAAATCGCTGGAAAGCCTGGCACAGGAATACGAACTGCCGCTGGCTGAAGGCCCACTGAAAGTCATCAGCCTGCCGGGCGTGTTCAGTCACGGTCGACTGGATCGCGGCAGCGCGCTGCTGCTCGAACACCTCGACAAACTGCCAAGCGGTCACTTGCTCGACTTCGGTTGTGGTGCCGGCGTGTTGGGCGCGGCGGTGAAACGGCGTTATCCACACAACACCGTCACCCTGCTCGACGTTGATGCGTTCGCCGCCGCCAGCAGCCGCCTGACATTGGCGGCCAACGGTCTGGAGGCAGAGGTGCTGACCGGCGATGGCATCGACGCTGCGCCGATGGGTTTGAGCGCGATTCTGAGCAATCCGCCGTTTCATGTCGGGGTCCACACCGATTATCACGCCACGGAGAATCTGCTGCGAAAAGCAGCCAAGCATCTGAAAAACGGCGGCGAACTTCGCCTGGTGGCTAACAGCTTCCTGAAATATCAGCCGCTGATCGAGGAGCATCTCGGTGTGTGTGCGATCAAGGCCGAAGGGCAAGGTTTCCGGATCTACCGGGCCAAGCGCGGCTAGAAATTAGCGCTTGCCGAATGGATTTTGCCTAGGCAGAATCCGCTCCGTCCTAGGGGAGTAGTCTCCCACGAGCGCCATGCTCGTCCGGCATACGTCAACATACTTGGTCCTCAGACCATGGCGTATGCGACCCAAGCGTCCACTCAGATGGATCGCAGGGTTTGACAAGACCTATGACACGAACACCTTACCCGGGGCGGGGAGGCTGTACGTGTCATAGCCGTGTCGACCCGCCCCTTAGGAAAACCCTGATGCTGGATTCTCTGCTCGTTCCCACCGCTGTCGTTGCCTTGGCCGAAATCGGCGACAAGACGCAATTGCTCGCGCTCATTCTCGCCGCCCGCTTTCGCAAACCCTGGCCGATCATCGCCGGTATCGTCGCTGCAACCCTGGCCAACCACGCGGCTGCAGGTGCCGTCGGTGCCTGGTTCGGGAGTTTCTTCTCGGATGCGACGCTGCACTGGATCCTCGCCGCAAGCTTTACCGCGACCGCGCTGTGGACCCTGGTGCCGGACAAGATGGATGAGGACGAAGCCAGCACTGCGCGCAAATTCGGGCCGTTCCTGACCACGCTGATTGCGTTCTTCCTCGCTGAAATCGGTGACAAGACCCAGATCGCCACCGTGATGCTTGCCGCCCAGTACCCGGAGCTGTGGCTGGTGGTCATCGGCACCACGCTCGGCATGCTGATTGCCAACGTGCCAGTGGTGCTGGCGGGTAATTTTGCCGCAGACAAACTGCCCCTGACCCTGATCCGCCGCCTGGCAGCGTCGGCGTTCTTCATCCTGGCCATCGTCGCGGTGTACAAGGCGATGCAGAGTAGCGGGTGGATTTGACGTGGTAGGTCGGTAGACCGCGTCATCGTTTATCGCGAGCGGGCTCGCTCCCACATTGGTCCCGTGTACACCAGAGATCAAATGTGGGAGCGAGCCTGCTCGCGATGAGGCCATTACTGACGATATAAAACCATCAGGACTTCTTGGCCTGCAGGTAAAGCGGCATGACTTTCGGAATCGCTGCCTTTAGCGACTCAACCCGGCTGCTGGAGGACGGGTGAGTGCTCATGAACTCTGGTGGAGAACTTTCGGAAGCCTTGTTCATTTTGTCCCACAGGGTGATCGCCGCGTTCGGGTTGTAGCCGGCGCGGGCCGCCAGCTCCAGGCCGATCAGGTCAGCTTCGTTTTCATTGGCGCGGCTGTTGGGCAAGGTCATGCCGTAGTTGGCCACAGTGTCGGCCAATGCCAGGGTGTCCTGCCCCAACCCGAGCAAGGCACCGGCGCCCTGCTTGGCCATTTCGATGCCATAGGCCTTGGACATCGCTTCACGACCATGCTCACGCAAGGCGTGGGCGATTTCATGGCCCATGACCGCAGCGATTTCATCGTCGGTCAGCTTCAGGCTGTCGATCAGCCCGGTGTAGAAAATAATCTTGCCGCCAGGACCACAGTTGGCGTTGAGCTCATCACTCTTGATCAAGTTGACTTCCCACTGCCACTGCGCCGAATCCGGCCGGAAGACCGGTGCCTGCGCGATCAGCCGATTGGCAATCGCCTGGACCCGTTTGGCCTCGCTGCTGTTCTTGTCCAGCACACCCTTGTTGCTCGCCTCACCCACCGTCTTTTGGTAGGACTGGGCATACATCTGGTTGACCTCATCGCTCGACAGCATGCTGAACATGTACTGCTTGCGTTCCACACCCACCGCGCCGCCGTTGGTGGTGTTGACCGACTGGCAACCACTGAGCAGCAGACTTGCACCCAGCACACACAAAACCACTCTCTTGCTCATGAAAACACTCCCTGAAAACATGCCGCGTATCCTAGGCGGTGCATTGTATCGGCGCCAGATACAACAGACGTATAGCGCGGCATTTACCGATACATTTCCTTTCACCGTCGCCATAAATTCATAAAACATCGCTGCCCCGAAAGCACACGGGCCCGACACCTGTCTCTATGCGACCTGCACTGATCAAAAACAGCCATCGACAAAAAAACCGCTCATGGACCGCCACACGTGCGCCGATACAACCCGGCAGACGTCATTCCTGCGTCCGGAGCCCTTATGAAATTCAAGTCGATCCAGTTTTCCGTCGCCGCGCTTGCCGGTGCCATTGTGCTCAGCGTGGTGGCTGCGCTGGTGCTGTATGCACTGTTTTCCGGCGCACGGACCCAGGAAATGGTCCAGCAGCGGACCCAGGCGCAATTCGAGCAAGTCATCGAACAACGCCTGCGTGGACTGGCGCAAACCCAGGTCAGCCAGATCCAGCGCGAACTCGAAGCGCCCCTGCTGATCGCCGGTGGGCTGGTTCGGGTCAACGCCTTGATCGGCTCCCAGGATGCCGACGGCAAACCGGCGCTGACCCTCAGCCGCGAACAGTTGATCAGCCTGATCAAGGAAAACGTCGCGAAGAATCCGAAGATTCTCGGCACGTACATCGGCTGGGAACCGAACGCACTGGATCACAATGACGCGGCCTACATTGGCAGTAAAACCGTCGGCATCGACGCCACCACCGGGCGCTTCCTGCCGTGGTGGTTCCGCAACGACAATGGCACGCTGGGCGTCGACAAGCTRGCGGACGTCAACGACCGTACCGTGTTGTCCACGGGTGTGCGCTCCAGTGAGTACTACCTGTGCTCCCAGGAAAGCAAAAAATCCTGTGTGATCGACCCGGCGCCTTACAAGGTCGGCGACAAGATCGTCATGCTCGCCTCCTTTATTGAACCGATCATGCTCAACGGCACCTTTCAGGGCATCGTCGGCGCTGACTTGTCGGTGAACTTCATTCAGGAAATGCTCCTGGCCGCCAACCAGAAGCTTTATAACGGTGCYGGCGAAATGGCCCTGATCGGCGGCAACCAGCGTCTGGTCGCCTACACCAAGGACCCGAGCAAGTTCGGCGAAAAAGTCAGCGACATCCTCGATGCCACTCAGGTCGCCAACCTCGGCAAGCTCAATCTCGGCGAAGTGACCTATAACGTCGACAAGGCCAACGGCAGGATCGAGCTGTACCTGCCATTCGGCATCGGCCAGACCGATGCACGCTGGACCCTGCTGCTGCAATTGCCGCTGAACGCGGTCATGGCCGACCTGCAACAACTGCAAGGCGACCTGAACACCCAGCGCAAGGCTGACACCTTTGGCATGGCCATGGTCGGTCTGGTGATTGCCGGCCTGGGCTTGCTGGTGATCTGGCTGGTGGGGCACGGCATCGCCCGCCCGCTGAAGCAGATGGTCGTGATGCTCGATGACATTGCTCAGGGCGAAGGTGACCTGACGCGCCGCCTGACCAGTGACCGCGCCGACGAACTCGGCT
>NZ_JBFTLU010000232.1:0-6870 GCF_056396605.1 Pseudomonas sp. 05T35 | reverse complement strand
GTACCAGCCAGCGGTCATTCTGGATGTGGGTCGCGATGGCATAACAACTGGACTGCGGCAGCGCCGGATCGTCGGAATCTACGCAGCTGTTCAATTCGTGAATCTGGCCGTCCAGAGGCAGTTGTGCAGGGATTTTCCGGATCGCTCCGTTCAGCGGTTTTTTTTGGCTGTCGAATACCCCAAAGGCATCCACGTTCGGCATATCGAACTGCATGCTGGTGGTCAGCGCTTCGATCAGTTGATCGCCTTGAAAACGCGAGAGCAGGTGCTGGCGCTGCATCAACGAGTGTTTGGCCAGACGGTTCATGTAACCGGAAACTTCGTAATAGAGCCCGCCCATCAGGACGCCGCTCCAGATCACGAACAACGTACTGTAGAGCGCCAGCAAGCGACTGGTCGAAGAGCTCCAGCCTTTAGAGGGGTTCAGCAATGACATAGCCCGAGCCTCGCATCGTCCGGATCAAGGGAGTCATGCCGGGAGGATCGATCTTCTTGCGCAGGCGCCCGATATGCACGTCGATCAGGTTGGTTCCCGGGTCGAAGTGATAACCCCATACTTCTTCGAAAATCATCATCCGCGAGAGAACTTGTCCCGGATTGCGCATCATGAATTCCAGCAGTTTGTATTCGGTGGGCAGCAGATTCAGCGGCTGATTGTTGCGAATGGCTTCGTGACTGATCAGGTTGAGTTCCAGATCGGCGACTCTAAGGGTGGTTTCGAATTCCCTGACCGGGCTTTTACGCCGCAGCAGCACTTCGACACGCGCGGCCATTTCGTCGGTGGCGAACGGCTTGGAGAGGTAGTCGTCACCGCCGGCACGCAGACCGCGTACGCGTTCGTCAACATCGGAGAGGGCGCTGATCATCAGGATGGGCGTCACCACGCCAATGGTACGCAGTGTGGTGACAATGGCCAGGCCATCGAGCTCGGGGAGCATACGGTCGAGCGTGATCAGATCGTAATTGCCACTGACCGCGCTCACCAGGCCTTCACGGCCATTGTCCACCCAGTCCACTTCAAATCCATGGCTTTGTAACTCGGCCACGATTTCCTTAGCCGTAACGGCATCATCTTCTATGGTCAAAATACGGGACATATCGGTTACCTAATGAAAAGACATTACCGGATGTCCAATTTTGCCAATAAAAATTGCCTGACTTTCTGATGAAAATTTCATGTTGGTGTGCCGAAGGCGCAGGCTGGCAGTTGATCAGCGCACTCGAGTCATCCCGCCTGAAAACAAAACACCCTGCGAAAGCTAGCCCTCGCAGGGTGTTCAGGTGACCATCTGATAAAGCCTCTTGCCGGTTTCACGGCAATAGGGTGGGCTGTCACCGGCTTATTCGGCTTTGATCTGCACGCTCTTTTCGCCTTTGATCATCAGGCTGCCGTTGGCCATTTTCACGTCTCCTCTTGCTCGTATCCCGAGGTGGGCCGCGAGCATCCCGCTTCCAGATGTCGATAGGTGTCGATATCTGTCAAACAGAGCATTTTCCTGCCATCCCTGAGTTCAATCCAGAACGTAACCTCTGCATCAGCCCGGGCCATGGCGGTGTCTGTCATGGACCAGGTGGGGGCTATAGCCATTGCAGCGGCCAAGCCCATTCCGGCACAGCCATGTGTCAGTGTGATCGGGGTTTGGTTTACAACGTTGATGTGTTTGATATCGGTAACCAGGATATTGATACCAGGCCACGGATAGAGTGCTGTCTCGATACTGACAACACCGGATTCGTACGCCCCCACTCCATGAAGAAAATCACCAGCTAGAACTTTTATTTTAGCCATGTGGAAATCCTCCCGACATCTGTTGCATCAGGGGCTATTGATGTTTTGTGATGACCTCGACGGCGGCCCATTTGACGCAGGGCATCGCAACCCGGTTCGCCACCAAACGTCAACAGATCCAGATTATTCCACGCCCCAAAAAGGGGCGCGTCAACGACTCTGCGACGAAATACGGTTGAACTGATGTCGGAGAGGGAGATAGAAGTTTGTGAGGACAAGGGCTGTCAAAGGCTAATAACCGCCACCGCCCATCCCGCCGCCCGTACTGCCAGATGGCTCTCTGGCCTTTTGCTGCATATGACTCCATTCCGCACACGTCATAAAGCTTTTGTGGTCGACTTTGCCTCGACCATCAAAACTGACGTTGAACGTGTGCTTTTGGCCGGCTTGCGTGAGCATGTAGTCAAAACAGGTGCCGGGCTCGACGGTGCGATCGCTGATTGATAAAGGCTTGCCGCCGATTTGCTGGACTTGATCCTTGCTCATGCCCATTTCTACCTTTGCGACCAGCGGTTGCTCTCGATAGACCGATGTCTCGGAGCTGCATCCTGCCACCGCGGACAGCACGACGACCAGTGCGAATAGACGAGTGTTCATGACTGGGCTCCCGAAAGTGAGTGTCGTGAAGAAACTCTTGGGTACATCAATAAAAGTAAAGTCGAGTTCGGCGGTGCACGCCAAATATCCTCAGGGCTGAGGAATTGGGGCGTGCGAGGGAAGGGCAGATAACAGAAAGCCCACGCGTGGTGGGCTTTTTGTTTGGGGGCTGGGTCCGTCAGCGATCTGGAGTGTGCTCCTGGGCCCAGAGGCTATCAACGACGAGGCGACGAAGCGTCAGGCCAGCATGCGGGACTTGCGAAAAGGAGCAGGAGCGACGTTCGGATGCGCGCGAAAAGGTTCCTTTTCGATAGATTTGTTCTCAATTCTGCAACAGAACGTTCTCTCAATTACGCTGGATGTCTACCCGGCCTCGCGTTACATTTGCCACATTTTATTGCAGGGAACAATTATGCGAATTTTGATCGGCGCGCTTGCTGTTGCAGCGTTGGCTGGGTGCTCTTTGCCAGCATCCTTGGTGCCGGGTGAACCCAATGTCAGCGAGATCACTGCCAAGGTTCCCAAGGATTACGCCCAGTGCGTTCTGCCGGCCTGGCAGCGTGAGATCCCTAAAACCACCCAGACTACGATTTCAAACGGCTACAGGATTACTGCGCCAAGCGTTGTGACGGCCGATGAGACGCTGGATATCGTGAAGTACAAGAATGGGAGCCGCATATCGCTGTATCAAGGCCCGCCGTGGGCCAAATCCAGCGCGCTGATGAAGTCGGTGCACGACTGTTTGTAGCTCATGAGTCAGCAGGGCGGGGGGAAACTGACGTCGCCCCCCCTCAATAAACTTATAGATGCAGCCACGCCAGCGAACCCAGCACGACGCTAATGCCTGCTGCACTGTACGCCATCCGTTTCAGCCATTCCTTGCGCGTCAACAAGGTGATCGCCGCCAGCGAAATTGCAATCTGAATCGCCGTCATTGCCTGTGCCCAACGGTGATGCTGGTGCAATGCCAATTCTGATTTTGCATCCCACTCGCGAGCTTCGGCTTCGAGTTCTTCCGCTTTCTTGCGCACTGCTTCCTTTTCGGTCTTGTAGCGTTGCGCTTCGGCGGTGTAGTGCGCGGCATCCAGGCCGGGGATGTGAATCGCCAGTTCAGAGAGGTTTTGTCGGCTGGATTTCGCCTGGTAGTAATTCCACTCGTTGGAGGCTTCGGTTTTCTTGATGGCAGCGTTGTTCTTGTCCATCGCCGCTTCGCTTTCCGTGGAGCCCGCCTGATAGCTGAGCATGGCACCGATGGTCGCCATGATCGCGGTCATCACCGCTATCTTGCTGGCAAAACTGTCTCCGCGGGCCTGGGCGTGCTCGGTAGCGTGTTCCAGATGCTTTTCGTGCGGGCTAGGGACTTCGAAGTCTTCAGTCATGACTTTGGTCTTTGGGGAGTGAATAAGTATCAAATTGTAACTGGAGTGAATGCCAAAGGCGCTATCTCAATCATCCGGGCCATTGCGACTTGCATACTGCTGCAACCCTTCAACCAACGCGTCGAAGGTCGCGCGGCAGCKCGGGCTGTTGCGCAAGTCCTYGTGCATGGTGACCCAGGTTTCCAATCCCAGCGAAAACGTCGTCGACAGTACACGTTGCAATGCTCCATCACGCTTGGCCAGCGGAACCTGGCAGAAGCCGATACCGGCCCCCGCGCGTATCAATGCCAGCTGCGCCAGATCGCTGTCGCTGCTCAGTGAGAAGAGCTGGCGGTCAATGCCTTTGATGGACTTGCTGATACTGCGGATAAAGGCGTTCGGCTGGTCGTAGCCGATGATCGAATGGCTGGCCAGTTCGTTGAGGTCGCGCGGCATGCCATGTTGGCTCAAGTACTCGGCGTGTGCATGCAGCCCGAGTTCGATATGACCGATCCGACGTGCCACCAGTTGCTCTTGGCGGGGGCGCATCATGCGCACGGCGATGTCCGCTTCCAGCTGCAAGAGATCCACCACGCGGTTAGTCAGTACAAGTTCTACTTTCAATGCCGGGTGTTGTTGGCGAAGCCGCGTGATGATTGGCGGCAACACCTCGACGCCAATCACATCACTGGCTGAAATACGGATAATCCCCTGAACTGCCGCACCTTGACTTGAGGCGGCTCGCTCAATCGAGGCCGCTGTATTTTCCATGGTTTGTGCGTGGGCGCGCAGGGTCAGTGCCACTTCGGTGGGCATCAGCCCTGTTTGTGATCGTGTAAACAAAACCACATCCAGCGCTTTTTCGAGCGCGGCGATGTGCCGGCCGACCGTAGGCTGTGTGATGCCGAGCAAGCGCGCCGCGCCCGACAGCGATCCTTCATTGAGTACCCCCAGGAAGGATCGATAGAGCTCCCAACCAATATTCGATGCCATGCATAAATGTATAGCGTCACGCTGATCTTCTGCAATTTATCTATAGCGTCCATTCGCTCAGGATCAAGCCCTCTATAACACTTGAAGGTGTCGGGATGAACAGCAACAAAGCGCTGGTACTGGGAGCGACAGGCGGGATTGGCGGGGAAGTGGCGCGTCAATTGAAAGACGCCGGTTGGGAGGTGTGCGCGCTAACACGTCATCTTGAGAAGGGTATCGATCAACACGCGGGTATCACATGGTTGCGCGGTGATGCACTGAATCGGCAGGAGGTTATCGAGGCCGCGAAGGGCTGTTCGGTGATTGTGCATGCGGTCAATCCGCCGGGCTATCGTCGATGGCCGGAGCTGGTGTTGCCGATGCTCGACAACACCATCGCTGCGGCCGTGGTCGAGGGTGCAACCATCGTGCTGCCCGGCACGGTTTATAACTTTGGCCCTGATGCTTTTCCGGTATTGCATGAAAGCTCACCGCAGCAGCCGCTTACCCGAAAAGGCGCTATTCGGGTGGAGATGGAGCAGCGCTTGCGCAAGGCTGCTGAAAAGGGTGCTCGTGCGCTGATCGTTCGCGCCGGGGATTTTTTCGGGCCGCGAGCCGGTAGCAACTGGTTTTCCATGGGCTTGATCAAGCCGGGGAGGCCCGTCAAGGCAGTGAGTTATCCAGGTGAGCAGGGCGTTGCTCACCAGTGGGCCTATCTGCCTGATGTTGCGCGGACCATGGTCGAGTTGCTGGAGCGCCGTACCTCACTTCACGCCTTCGAAAGCTTTCATATGGCCGGCCACCTGGACACCGACGGTACCTGTATGAGCGGTGCTATCCAGCGTGTTGTTAATCGGCACATAGGCATCAAGCCGCGAGTGACAGCGTTCCCGTGGTGGTTGCTGACGCTGGCTTCACCTTTTGTCGTGACCTTCCGTGAAATGCTGGAAATGCGTTATTTGTGGCGTACGCCGGTGCAGATGGACAATGCGCGATTGATCGCGGTGCTGGGGCGCGAGCCGCATACACCGTTGGATGAAGCTGTCGAAGCGGCGTTGCTGGGCATGGGGTGTATCCGTCAAGACGGCTTGGCGACTTATTCCTGATGCAAGAGCGCCAACAACTGTCTCCATTGGCGGTCACTGACTGCCTCGAGTTTCGCAGACAAAATAATTGCTCTTTCGATTCTTGGCAGTGAGATCTACTGTCAGCTTTTTCGCTGCAGCCATGCATTGTTTGTAAGCGTCAGCGTGTACCCAGTGTTCGACGGGTATCACCTGGCAGTCAGTACGGGAGGCGTCAGTGCATAGGTACAGCAGCAAAAATACTGTCATACGACCTCCCATGCACCCAACATCAAAACCGTGGGCTGAACTTAGTCCTTAGTATGTATGTCTCTCCAGCTTCAGCCAGCAGCATGGCTGATACTCAGTCAATAAAGGAATGCCACGTGATCATAACCACCACTCAATCCATCGAAGGCCGTCAGATCGCAGCCTACCTGGACATTGTTAGCGCCGAATCCGTGCAGGGCATCAACGTTGTGCGGGATATGTTCGCCGGAATGCGGGATTTCTTCGGCGGGCGCTCCCAGACGCTGGAAAGGGCGTTGAAGGAGGCACGAGCCCAGGCAACGGAAGAACTCAAGGAGCGTGCACAGAGTCTTCGGGCGGATGCGGTGGTCGGGGTGGACTTCGAGATCAGCATGCCCTCCGGCAAGGGCAGTATGCTGATGGTGTTCGTGACGGGAACGGCAGTGACGCTCAAGTAGGCTGACTGACGTTTTATCTGTCAGAAACAGGTCGATGAGGTCTGAGGCTTTTCCTGGCCGTTCGTCGGGTGTTGCGCATTTGAATCGGTGGTCCGGGAATGACCGGCTAGTCTCAAAAACCTTGAGGTCGGTATTTCTTTAGGCGATCAGTTGCTTGCCGGTATCGATCTGTCTGGAGGGACTGATAGATGAGCATTCCTTACATTGAAGATGATGGTGCTGAGTATCCGGTCAACAATTGTGTGCAATGTGGCCAGACGGATTATGTGGCGGGGTTTGGTGAAACGCCGACAAAGCCGGGCAAGGCCAGGCTGCCGGTGGTGACAAAAACCACCGCAAAGCCGTTCATGCCCAAGATCTCAGCGCCTGTACGCAAGTAATCG
>NZ_JBFTLU010000231.1:0-6956 GCF_056396605.1 Pseudomonas sp. 05T35 | reverse complement strand
GGTTGACGGTCTGGTCCTGACGGTGACCGATGCCAATAGCAACCGCGTGCTGCAAAGCCTCGCCAGCGAAGACACACCCTTTGTGTTGGCCTATCACCAGTCCGGCAATCCGGACTACAGCACCGTGTCGGTGGACAACCGCACGGGCATGGCGCTTGCCACTCGATATCTGCTGGAGGCGGGGCACTGGAAGATAGGCATGGTCGCAGGTCCTGCCTTGCAGTCCGACCGCGCCCGCCTGCGTCACGCCGGTTATTGCGACGCGATGCGTGAGGCCGGTCTCGACAGCCTGCCGGTGATCGAAATGCCCGCCCATACCCAGGCTGACTTTGCCGCCATCGAGCCGTTACTCCACGGCCCGCAGGCACTCAGTGCGCTGGTCTGTTCCAACGATTTGCTGGCAATCAGCCTGATTGCGGAACTACGGCGCAACGGCTGGAACGTGCCCCGGCAGATTTCGATCATTGGCTTTGACGGTATCGCCCTTGGCACCCAGATGCATCCGACGCTGTGCAGCGTTGTTCAACCCATCGCGATGCTTGCTTGTACCGTGATCGATCAATTGTTGGCGCAGATCGCTGGCGCCGCACCGGTTTCCCATTGCCTGCCTTGCCATATCCGGCCGGGCGAAAGTACTCAACCCTACGAGGAGATGCGTGATGATTCGCTTCTATAAAACCCTGGCGACATTGCTGCTATGTGGCGTGGCCAACCTGGCCTTGGCCGCCGAAACGGCGATTTGCTACAACTGCCCGCCGGAGTGGGCGGACTGGGGCACGCAACTCAAGGCGATTGCCAATACGACGGGCGTGCAGGTCCCGCTGGATAACAAGAACTCCGGCCAGGCACTGGCGCAGTTGGTAGCCGAACAAGCTGCACCGGTAGCCGATGTGGTGTATTACGGCGTCACCTTCGGTTTGCAGGCGCAAAAGGCCGGCGTGGTCGGCACTTATAAACCCAAGGGTTGGGAGCAGATTCCTGCTGGCTTGAAAGACCCGCAAGGTCACTGGTTTGCGATTCACTCCGGCACTTTGGGCATCATGGTCAACGTCGATGCACTGGGTGGCTTGCCGGTGCCGCAAAGCTGGAGTGATCTGCTCAAGCCGGAATACAAAGGCATGGTCGGTTACCTTGACCCGTCCAGCGCTTTTGTCGGCTATGTCTCGGCGGTGGCCATCAATCAGGCCATGGGCGGTAGCCTGGATAACTTCACGCCAGCCATCGATTACTTCCAGAAACTTGCGAAAAACGCCCCCATCGTACCCAAGCAGACGGCTTATGCCCGGGTGCTGTCCGGCGAGCTGCCAATTCTGGTCGATTACGACTTCAACGCCTATCGGGCGCGTTACAAGGACAATGCCAACGTCGCGTTCGTGATTCCCAAGGAAGGCAGCATCAGCGTGCCTTACGTGATGAGCATGGTCGGCAATGGCCCACATCGGGCCAACGCCGAGAAGGTGTTGGATTTCGTCCTCTCCGATCAAGGTCAGGCACTGTGGGCCAAGGCGTATCTGCGGCCGGTACGAGCGACGAAGATGCCTGCGGATATTGCCGCACAGTTCTTGCCGGACAGCGACTACGCCCGGGCCGGCGTGGTCAACTATGAGCAAATGGCGGCGGCGCAGGAAGCCTTCTCCGCGCGGTATCTGAGAGAGGTCAAGTAAGTGACGGCCTCGGTAGTGAGCACTCGGAAAGTACCTGTGGGGCAGGCCATCGTCCCGTCCCTGCGGCCGACCGCTGCCTGGTCGCTGGTGCCTGCAGCAACGGTGCTGTTCGCGTTCTGGTTATTGCCACTGGCGCATCTGATTGTGCTGGGTGGGCAAAGTCGCGATGGCAGCGCGAGCGGTTATTGGCAGGTGCTTAGTAGCGCGCAATATCTGGGCAGTCTGGCGCAGACCTGCATGCTTGCACTTGTGGTGACCCTCGCGGCGCTCTTGGTAGGTGGCATCAGTGGGGTGTTTCTCGCTCGCCAGCGCTTCTTCGGCCGCTCGGCCTTGGTCGCCTTGTTGACCTTCCCGCTGGCGTTTCCCGGCGTGGTGGTCGGTTTTCTGGTGATTCTGCTGGCCGGTCGCCAAGGGTTGTTCGCCACCCTTGGCCTTGAGCTGGCGGGTGAGCGCTGGGTTTTTGCTTATTCATTAATGGGGTTGTGCATTGGCTACCTGTACTTCTCGATTCCGCGGGTGATCCTCACGGTGATGGCGGCTTGCGAAAGCCTGGATCGCAGCCTGGAGGAAGCCGCCCATTCACTGGGGGCGGGTCATTGGCGAGTGGTCTGCGATGTCATCGTGCCCGGTTTGGCGCCGGCGTTGATCTCGTGCGGGGCGATCTGCTTTGCAACCTCTATGGGGGCGTTCGGTACGGCGTTCACGCTGGGCACTCGGCTGAACGTGACTCCCGTGGCGATCTACAACGTGTTTACCAACTACGCCAATTTCGCCGTGGCCGCCGCGCTGTCGGTGGTGTTGGGCGCGCTGACCTGGGCCGTGCTGTTGCTGGCCCGGCGGCTGGTCAAACAATCGAGGACGGTCTTGTGAAACGCTCAACGCTGTTTGTCGGGCAACTGGCTTTTACCTTGCTGGTCTGCGCGTTCATGTTGGTGCCCGTGCTGATGTCGCTGTTGGCCGGGTTGACGCGTAATTACTTCCAGGGGATTTCAAGCGGGCTGACGTTCGATTGGCTGGTGCAAGTCTGGCAGGCCTACTCTCCGACCGTCTGGCTATCACTGCAACTGGCTGCGGCCTGTGCGCTATGTGTCTGTGTGGTTGGCGTACCAGCGGCTTACGCGCTGGTACGGATGAACAACCGCTTCAGCCGCGCGTTCGAGGAGTTGATGGTGTTGCCGGTGGCGATGCCGGGTCTGGCAAGTGCTTTGGCATTACTGCTTACCTATGGTCAGTTCGGTGGGTTTCGAAGCAGTTGGTTATTCATTCTCGTTGGTCATGTGTTGTTCACCCTGCCATTTCTGGTGCGCCCAGTGATGGCAGTGATGCAGCGCCAGCATCTGCCGGTCCTGGAGGAGGCCGCGGCCAGCCTTGGGGCCGGGCCGCTCCGGCGTTTCTTCAGTGTGGTGGTGCCCAACTGCCAGGCAGGGATTCTCGCCGGGGTGTTGATGGTTGTTACCTTGTCGCTGGGTGAGTTCAACCTGACCTGGATGCTTCACACCCCGCTGACCAAGACATTGCCGGTAGGGTTGGCCGATAGCTATGCCTCGGCCAGGCTGGAAGTCGCCAGCGCCTACACGCTCATATTCCTGCTGATGATCGTGCCGCTACTCATTGCATTACAGGCCATCAGCGCCCGTCTTTCCCGTGGAGAAAAACGATGACCGGAACCACCATTCGCCTGGAGGGTTGCCGCAAGGCGTTCTCCGATGGCACCGTTGCCGTACATGATCTGAACCTGACCGTCGAAGCAGGGGAAACCCTTGCGATACTCGGCCCGTCGGGTTGCGGTAAAACCACGACGTTGCGTTTGATCGCGGGTCTGGAGCGACCGGACGTAGGGCAAGTGTTTTTTGGCGACAGTGACGTCACACGCCTGCCCATCGAGCGTCGTGACGTGGGCATGGTGTTCCAGAACTACGCGTTGTTTCCGAACCTGGATGTGGCCGGCAACATTGTCTACGGTCTGAAAATTCGTGGCCTGTCACCCGTCGAACGCAACAAGCGTTGCTCGGAATTGCTGGAGCTGGTGGGTCTGCAGGATCACGGCAAGCGCAGCATTCATGAGCTGTCCGGCGGTCAGCGCCAGAGGGTCGCCCTGGCCCGTGCCCTGGCACCTCGACCTCGGGTGTTGCTTCTCGACGAACCCTTGGCTGCATTGGACGCTCAGTTGCGTGAACGCTTGCGCAGCGAGTTGGATCAGCTGTTACGCGGTTTGGGAATTACGTCGGTGTTCGTCACCCACGATCAGGGTGAAGCCATGGCGCTGGGCAACCGCATCCTGGTCATGGAGCGCGGTCGCGTCGCGCAGTTGGCCAGCCCGAGAGAAATCTATCAGCAACCAGCCAACGCTTTCGTCGCCAGTTTCGTGGGTAACCTCAATGCGTTCCCGGTAATCGAGCGCACGTCCCATGGCTTGAAAGTCAGTGGCGGTGAATTGCCATGGAATGGCGACAATCTGCCCGCCACTGTGTATTGCCGCCCCGAGCATCTGCGGGTGATGGAGAGCCAGGGGCATCTGCGCGGGTGTCTGGTGGGGCAGTTTTTTCAGGGTGCCCAAAGCCGTTTGTTGGTTGATGTCGGCGCCGCACAACCCTTGTTGGTGGACAGCACCGATGGCGTTATCCACGCCCCCGGCGCGCTGATTGCCTTGGCCGTCGAGCCACAAGTGCTGTTCACCCTGCAATCGTGATGTTTTGCTTTTAGAGGCCTATTTTGAACCGTCCGTTTCTCATTGCACAGCTCAGCGACCTGCACCTTAAAGCGGGTCAGCGACTGACTTATGGTGTCGTCGATACCCTTGGCGCGTTGCGTCGGGCTGTCGATCATTTGAATGCCAGCGATCCGCGTCCCGACATCGTTGTGATCAGTGGCGACCTGGTGGACTTCGGTCGTCCAGATGAATATGCCGTGTTGCGATCCGAACTCGCACGACTGTGCATACCTTTCTACCTGGTGCCCGGTAACCACGACAAACGCGAGCATCTGAGGGCAGCATTCGCCGATCACACCTACTTACCGATATCCACCGGTGCACCACTGGATTGGGTGGTTGAGGAGTATCCGTTGCGGCTTATCGGTCTGGACACGACCATTCCCGATGCCCATGGCGGTCAGTTGCTGGACAGCCAATTGCGCTGGCTGGATGAACAACTGTCGCATCGTCCCGATGCACCGACATTGTTGGTTCTGCATCACCCACCGTTCATCAGCGGCATTGGTCATATGGACCGTGAGCCGTTCATCAATGCATCGGCGCTGGAGCAGGTCATTGCCCGTCACCCGCAGGTGGAGCGTTTGCTGTGCGGGCATTTGCATCGGCCGATGCAGCGACGTTTCGGTGGCAGCCTGAGTTGTGTGTGCCCCGGCATCTCACATCAAGTGGTGCTGGATCTACAGCAATCCGCCCCGGCACATTTCAATCTGGAACCACCCGGTTATCTGCTGCATCGCTGGCATACGCAGGCGCTGGTGACCCACAACGTCGTGTTTGGCGAGTACCCCGGACCGTATCCGTTTTATGACGCTCATGGATTGATCGACTGACGACACAGGGACTTTCAAGGCACTTTTCTGACAGGGTTTTTCGGAGGTTTTAACCAACATCACGCTCTGTTGATCAGCGACATTTCTTGATGATTATTTAACGCATTGGCCAATCGCCTGATTGGCCGAGTGCTTCCTGCTGCCTTTTTAATGTGCCCGGAACATAGGTTTCGCGCTGGAGTTCGTCCTGATGAAAGCCACATTTCAAGTATTAAGTTTTTTGACCGGCGGCCTGAGTATTGCCATGAGTCCCTTGGCGTCTGCCGATTTTATTAACGACAGCAAAGCCAACTTGAATTTGCGCAACTTCTATTTCAACAACGATAACCGTGATGGTGCCGCCGCGCCTTCAAAGACTGAAGAATGGGGGCAGGCCTTCATGCTCAATTATCAATCCGGGTTCACCGACGGCACCGTGGGGTTTGGTCTGGACGCTATCGGTCTGCTGGGTTTGAAGCTCGACAGTGGCACAGGTCGTCACGTTGGCGGCTCAATGTTTCCCAACGACGGTGACCGGGCTGCGGACCAATGGAGTCGTGCCGGTGCAACGGCCAAGATGCGCTTCTCCAAGACTGAATTGCGTTACGGCACCTTGCAACCGAAGTTACCGATTCTGGTCTCCAACGATGGTCGCCTGTTGCCGCAAACCTTCGAGGGTGGACAAGTCACCAGCAATGAAATTGACAATCTGACCTTCACCGCCGGTCAACTTGAACACGCCACCGGACGTGCTTCCAGCGATAGTTCAGGTCTGGCAGTTGCAGGCGGTACCCGGGAAAGCAATAAATTCATCTTTGCCGGTGGCGATTACAAACTGACCAAAGACCTGACCGCCCAGTATTACTACGCCACTCTCGAAGACTATTACCAGCAGCACTTCGCCGGTTTGCTGCATGTGTTGCCGATGGGTGAGTACGGCTCGCTGAAAACCGACCTGCGTTATTTCAAGACCACGTCCAATGGCAAGAACAGCAGCGTGGCCGGTCGCGCCAGTGGATACAAGATCGGCGGCTATACCAAAGACGGTAGCGGTGAAATTGACAACGACACGTGGAGCGCGGCATTCATTTATTCATTGGGCGGCCACGCGATTACGGCGGGGTATCAAAGCGTTTCGGATGGCAGCAATTTTGCGCAACTCAATCAGGGCGGTCTGGTGGGTAAAGGCGAAGCGGGTGCCAGCCTTTATCTCTACACCGACCGCACCATTCAGACATTCATCCAGGCGGGTGAGCGCACGGCATTCGCGCAGTACGCCTATGACTTCGCAGCGCTTGGCGTTCCAGGCTTGAAGGCATCGGTGATGTACCTCAAGGGCGACAATATCAAGACTGCGAGCGGCAAGGACGCAACCGAATGGGAGCGCGATATCGCTCTGGACTATGTGATCCAGAGCGGCGCATTGAAGAACGTGGGTTTCGGCTGGCGTAACGCGATGTCCCGGAGCGATATCGCTCGCGACCAGGATCAGAATCGCCTGATCGTGAGTTATACGATTCCGTTGATGTAAGGGGTGATGTATTGACGAACCCCTGGAACATTAATTTATCTGACGGGCATTGATTGCCTTTAAAGCGAGCAGCTACTTTTGGCCCTGGCAGAGTAAAAGCGCACCCATCAGAAGGCTGCAATGGGGCAGGGCGCGATGATCCACGATCACAGTCGTGTCACGGGGCTGCACCGGCAGCGTTCAGACTGGAGTTTGTCCACTGCGCAAGGGTTCGATGTCTGTGCGCAGGACAGTGCCCA
>NZ_JBFTLU010000230.1:0-14319 GCF_056396605.1 Pseudomonas sp. 05T35 | reverse complement strand
GTGGACTACGGCATCTACATTTACAGCCGCCTCGAAAGCTTCCTGCGTGCCGGCTTGCCGCTGCAAGAGGCGTACTACCAAACGCTCAAGTCCACGGGTAAAGCGGTGCTGTTCACCGGTCTGTGCCTGGCCATCGGCGTCTGCACCTGGATCTTCTCGGCGATCAAGTTCCAGGCCGACATGGGCCTGATGCTGACCTTCATGCTGCTCTGGAACATGTTTGGTGCGCTGTGGCTGTTGCCGGCGCTGGCACGTTTCCTGATCAAACCTTCAAGCCTCGCCGGGCAGAAGGGTAACTCACTGTTCGCTCACTGATTCCGGGTGGGAGCAGAAAAGCCGCAACCTCAGGTTGCGGCTTTTTTTATTCGCATGTCGCTTGCGGCTTTAGCGTGATTCAACGCGGTTCAAGTGGCAAGAAATCGCTGTCGGCCAGTGCCTTGCTGATGAAGCCGCGATGAATGTCGATTTTCTGTTTCGGGTCCTTAGCCTTGGCCAGTGCCGATTCGTACGTTTCGAAACGCTGCTCTTTGGTTTTCAGATGTGCCTGGGTGTAGTCGGTCTTGGCATCAGTGAAATTGGCATAGTGAAAGTGCCCATACCACCAGGCTTGACTATCACGGTGCAGCAGGACGTACTCCTGCATGAAGTCCCTGCGTCCGGTTTTCAGCTGAACCCGGTTGCCGCTGACATGCACGTATATTTCGTTACGTCGCAACAAATATTCCACGCCTTCGCTGGTAGGCGCCTGGGCCAAGGTCATGCGGGTACGCAGTTCCGTTGCCTTGTTGTCGAGGGCTCGCGCCTTGTCTCGTAGCTCGCTGACAAGCGCTGCATCCTGTTCCCGGTTTGACGGGGCGTTTTCATGGCGTTCCAGGTTATCGGCATACCCAACCAGTTTTTGCGCTTCGCGTTGCAGTTGCTCTTCGATTTCCTTGGGCGAGCTTGCACGTTGCGCGTAACCATCGATCTTTTTCACCTGTTTATCGACATTGACCATTGCCTTGCGGGCATCGCCTTTGAGCTGCGGGTAGGGGCGCGAGGAARCTTTGGGGGCGGGTGGTCTGACATCGACGATTTCTACCCAGACATTCGGCTCATGTTCGTGGAAAGACGCCAGAGGCTCGTCTTCAAGAGGGCCGTTGATGTCGACAATGTCCCCGCCCTGGTTGGAAATTCGCGGGCGTATATCGCCGATCAGTGTGCCTTTTGCGGTCTTGATGACCTTCTTGCGGCTGGTCGATGGGGAGGGAGATGGTTCCTCGGGTTGCGGCAGGTTTTGAAGTTCCTCGGCCAGACGGCGCTCGGCATCGACGCGCAGTTGTTCGATGATTTCCCGCAGACGATTGAAGGCTGGCGACTGTAAATCATCGCTATTGAAGATGCCGATACTCTCGAGGCCGTCCTGCGCTTTGTTGTAGTGATCAACCAGGTTGTCCAGCACTTCAATGCGGTCGCCGCGTTCATAGACGTGCAAGCCTTGCAGTTCGGCATGGGATCGGGACAACAGCAGTACAGGATCAACGACACTCTCCAGCGCTGCCGAGGTTTCAGTTCCCAGCGCCTTGACGCTGAGGATACGCAGGATAACATCACCACCAGGCCCTCGGCATTCAGCGCTTCATAGAGCTGCCTGACGCCGCCGCTTAAATCTGCGTAGTTTCGGCTGTTTGCGGCGCGATCCAGATCTGCAATAACCACCTGTTTGCGAGCATTGTTGATGATGTTTTCCAATAAGTTGCACAGTAGCTGATTGTCGGGATCAGTCTTTTTCAGGGTGCTTATCTCTTTGATCTCGGCAATCTGCGTGACGTAGCTTTCGCTCTGCCTGTCGAGCTCAATGGCGAACCGTTGCCTGAATGTCGCGCGCTCTGTCTCGGTACTGGCGGGGTGGTTTCTTTTCAGCTGCATCAGGTTTTCCGCGATATCGACACGCTTTTGCACTCGCTCCTGTTGCTCGAAGAACTCCCGGCGATTGAGCTCCAGCAGGTCGATGCGCTGTTGGTCCTGTTCGCGCTTGGCGGCGATTCGGCTCTTGGGTCCACCCCCGAGCAGTTTCAGCCCCTGGTCCAGCGTCCATTTGCCATCGCCATTGGATCTGAGCTTGATCCCCGGATGATCCGGGTGCTCGGGATGCACCAGATAAACCTCACCGAATCCGGGCGCGATACTGACGCGAAACAGCAGGCCGGCGAGGGTGGCATGCCATAGGCCCCTGATCCGGTACAAACCCTTGAAAGGACCGGTTGCAATGGGCTCTGGTAGAGATTCCGGCCATGGAACCTTGACTTCGAGCAGCTTGTTGAACAGCCGGGCCGAGGCGGAGTCGCGAGCGGTCGACAGGTTGAAGTCCAGCAGGGTATCGCCGCTGCCCGGTGGCTCGGAAGGCAATCCAGGCGTTTCCTGGGTAATGGCTGTCTCGGTGTTGAGTGAGGATTGCCGCAGTGGGCGGCGCAGTGGGTCGAGGGCTACCGGAAGCTCTTTACCCATTCTGTCTGACAACGGCGTATCAACGGCACCGTGTTCACGGGCTACATGCAAAAGCACCAGGCCAATGTTCAACAGTACGTCGATCCAGGCCTGGTTCCGGGCGTTGGCATCCTCACTGTCCAGGGCCGGAAGATCGTTGATCAGGCTGTGGGAGATTTGCAGCATCCAGCCCACCAGCATGGCCGGGCCGCGTAACAGGGGCAGAATCAGGTTGTTGAATACCAGCCAGCCGCCCTCCAGGATGATCGACCAACGACTTTCGGCATTGGACACCGATTGCCGGTCGGCCAGATCGACCAGTGCACGGCCATTGCTGGCGAACAGGCTGGCTAGCAACCGACCGTTTTCCATTGCCGAGAGCCAATCGTTGGCGGCCTCGTCGCCCACCAGAATCGCCGGCTTCGGCTTTTCAGGGCGTATGAACTCATCGCCTGGATGAAAATGAACAATGTGCGGCTCGTTGAAACCGTTGTTGTCATAGACCGGTCGTGCTCGATCGGACAGCCAGGTCAGCACGCTGGTTTGCAACGGACCGGACTGCGCAATGGCGCTCAGCAAGTCTTGACGGCTGGGGTATTCATGCAAGGCCGGTGAGTACAACGGCCGATAGAGAATATGCGGGCCATCGGCATTCAGGTCTTTGGGCTCAATGATGAACATGTTGCTCACCACGTCGCAGTCGGCCCCGGCTTTGCGTTGAAAAGCCAAAGGTCTGATGACGATCGCCTGGTCATCGACGAATCGCTCGGCAGCCAGTGGGTTCATCACTGCGTCGACATACCGGTATCCCCGGCGGGTGAAGCCGTGCTCAGCCTTGATTGAATGCTCAAGGGCCAGCATCGGCAAATGGATGCTCAGCTCCAGGCCGAACAGGCGCGCGCGCTCCTTAGCCTCGGCGCTCTCTGCGAACAACAGGTTTTCGATCAGCTCGGGATAGTGTTTACCCACGTCGACCCGGCTCACCAGATCCAGCAAGTAGGCCTCGGTGGTCCAGTCCTGGATCAATTGATCCGCTGTGTGGCGAATGCTCATCCGGCCTTTGGGTTTACCTGCCAGGTTTTTGATCGCCAACTCGGTCAGGGACATTTTGACCGGTTCGATGTAGCCGCTGCCAAGGTCACCGACCGGGACATGAAAGGTCAGTTCCAGCTCATCGGCATTGTATGCCGGGGCTTGGGGTTGATCCTTCAGCATCTGTGTGTGCAACGCCTTTTTGGCGAAAGTGTGAATGTCATCGATGTCGTCCCGGAACGAGCGCCCCTGGGTTTGCTGCTTGACGCTGGCCATCATCAGCACGTGCTTGCGGTAGGCCATGCGCTCAGCGGTTGCAGCCGTTTGCAGCCACTCGGGAATCGTTGCCTGTACCGGTTGAAGGTGCATCGAACGGGCTGGGTGACCGTTGAACAGCGTGGCGACATCGGTGATCGAATCAACGCGTTTTTCAAGGTCGTCCAGGCTTTGGTCGGCCGGTAGTTGCAGTGAAGCCAGGTCCTCCAGTTGCTGGTTCAAGAGCAAGGCGGCCTGGGTGTCAAAAATGTTCCCGTCGGGCTCAAAGCGTTTCCACGTGATGGTGTCGGTCATGAAGTCCTGTTCAAACCGAGCCCCCCAGGCCAGACCAAAAGCATCCAGGGAAGGGAAGGACTCGATGCTCCCGGTCACGCTGCACAACAACAGGGTCTCACCGCATTCCACGAGTATGTCGGGGCTCTGCAGGCTGACTGCCGACTGACCTTTACTCAGGGTCGTTTGAAGGGTGTAGGCATGGATAACGCCTTTGGACCAGGGCCTTTGAAGGCGTTGCTGTTGGTCAGGATGATCGGCCAGTTCCGTGAGGATGTCGGCTTGCACTGCGTTACTCACCGACAGACGTGTGGCGGACGTCTTCAGGACTCCGGCAAACAGATCTCCCAGCCATTGCCAGCGGCTGGACCCGGTGTCGACGCTCTCGTTCCAATAGCTCGTCAGTGACTCCTGAAAAGCAATGAATAGAATCGTCGGTAATTCACGGATGACGTCTGCAATCACCTGCATGTCGGGCACGCGGGAGGTGCTTTTGCCGACGGTCAACCGGGCAGGGGCCTTGTTGGTCAGAAAACAATCGCGACCGTATTGCTCGCTCAATACAGGAGGTATGTCGCTGGCCAGATACTCCAGCACAACATCCAGAAGCAGTGTGAGACGCCATGCGCCATCCGGGATCGGTTGTGCGACCTTGGTCCGGTCAGGGTCAAAATCAAGTTGAGGGTATTTTTCCAGCAAACCGTCCTTGAGCAAGCGGGAGGTTACCGAGCGCAACGTCGGCCGGGTGCTGAACCGGGCGTTGATCGCGCGCGCAATGATGTGGGTATAGCCCGCCGTAACGGGCGGCGATGCAGGTCTCGACATGATGCAATCCTTTGCATGGAGTTGAGTCTGCAACATACGACGAGGCCGGGTGATGTGTGCGGTAGCCGGCTACCACATTGAGCTATGATGGCGTCTTTCCCATTCAAAGATTGACGACCATGACTGCCGTAACACTTCTCAACGCCCTCGAACACTGCGCGATGGTCGAAATCGACGGCTTGCACGCCTTCGAATTCGCTCTCGACGATAACGACAATCTGCACATCGAATGCATGGACGGCCGAGCGGCCAAACATTGGGAATTCACCCCGGCTCAGGTTGAGGCCGCGACCTTCGATCAAGGCCTGCAGAGCTGGCTGATCACCGGTGATTCCGGCGAGCACCGACTGGTGTGCATGGAAGCGTTCGGTGGTGATGACGAAGGGGACGACGAGCATGAAGATGCGTAATGTCTGGCCACTGTTGATGGCCGGCAGTTTCGGCGCGATGGGGGTGCAGGCCGCCCCCGCTGACCTCCATGAGCTGCTGATCGGCACCTACACCCAAGGCCAGAGCCAGGGGATCTACCGACTCAAATTCGACAGCCAGAGCGGTCACCTCGACGCGACGCCGTTGCAGGTGGTCAAGAGTGCCAACCCGTCGTGGCTGACCTTGTCCAGCGATCAGCGTCGACTGTTTGTGGTCAACGAGAATGGTCCGGGTCAAACCGACCCGGTAGGGCGCGTCAGCAGCTTCGCTGTCGAGCCGAACACCCACGCGCTGAGCCTGATCAGTCAGGTGCAGAGCCTGGGCAACGAGCCGACCCATTCCAGCCTGAGCGCTGACGGCAAGTACCTGTTTGTCAGTAATTACTCGGTGGCCGAAGACCCGGGTGGCAGCCTGGCGGCATTGCCGGTGAGTGCCGATGGCAAGCTGGCGCCACCGGTGCAACTGAGCAGCCATCAGCCGAGCCGGGTCAATCCCGAGCGGCAGATGTCGGCGCATGTGCATTCGACGGTGTCCTCGCCGGACGGTCAGTACGTGTTTGCCAATGACCTGGGCGCCGACAAGATCTTTGTCTATCGCTATGACCCCAAGGCCAATCCGGAACGGCCGCTGACCGCTGCCACGCCGGCTTCGGTTCAGTTGCCACCCGGCAGCGGGCCGCGGCATTTGCTGTTCAGTGGAGACGGCAAGCACGCGTACCTGACTCTGGAAATGAGCGCGCAAGTCGCCGTCTTCGATTATCAGGCGGGCAAGTTGACCCAGCGGCAGATGGTCGACCTGGCAGCCGGCAAACCCCCGGCGCAGAGAGCCTCCGCTGCGTTGCATGCCTCGTCGGATGGCAAGTTCCTCTACGTCAGTAACCGTGGCACCACGAACGAGTTGCTGGTGTTCGCCATCGATCCGGCCAGTGGCGAGCTCAAGGAGCTTCAGCGCCGTTCGGTGGAGGGTGATCACCCGCGTGAGTTCAGCCTCGACCCAAGCGGCAAGTTCATGCTGGTCGCCAACCAGAAGAGCAATCAGATCGTCATCATCGCGCGTGATGTGAAGACCGGTCTGCTGGGCAAAACCGTGCAAAAACTGCCGTTCGACTCACCCAGCGATATCAAGTTCTTCCTGCGTCAATAAGCCGCAGGCCCCGTACGCCGGGGCCTGCGCGGTTCTATTAATCCGAGTGATATCCGCTACTGCTGCAAAAGATTTCAAGAGCGCCAACCCTCGGGCGTAAGTTTGCTTCACGGCCTACACAGGCAAGCAAGCCAACTGAATCTACGAGGGTTACCGCCATGAACTTCAATCTCTTCTCCGTGATTGCCGCATCCGCCATCTCCGCCAGCGTTGCTCTGCCAGCCAGTGCCAGCGTCGAGATCAGCTCGAAAAAATCCGGCACCCACAGCTACACCCAGAAATACCTGCAACAAAGCGCCAACTTCTACGCCGCGCTGGATCACAAGATCCAACACTGAGATTCAAGCCCTGCCGACCTTATGCAGGAGCGAAGTCACTTGATCCGATCGGCGATCCCTTCGCTGGAAAGACCCGAGTGATGTCGCTCCTGCATAAAGCATTTGCGACTCCGCACCCCATTCAGCACAAATACCGCGTGTAATATCACATGGCCATGTGTTTAAATTTGACGCTAATTTATTGACTCAATCTTTCCCAAGGATCGATGACATGGCGATGCGTCTGGCTGTGGTGCTGCTGTTTCTCTATTCCACCCCGATTCTCTCGGCTGCCCGCCCGGTTGACGGCGAGCCTGAAGCCGCGCACGAGCGTTTGATGAGCGTGTTGCAGGACTGAACGTCGTCGGATTTTCGATCAATTAAACTGATAGCTACTATGCATAAAGGTCGCTATTCATAGCAGGCTATTTGATTGATCCTGTGGGCACTGAAACATGCCCACGGAGAATCCCATGGCCAGCGCAATCCTTTCTTCTGCCAAACACGGCGCGTATGTAGCCATTGGTTTATACGTGGCGATGGTTCTGGTGGTCAGCCTCTCGGCCCAGTCGCAGCGCGTCATGCAAGCGCCGATTCAGGTCGCTTATCCCGCCATCCAGTTTGAGCACGCGCAGCACGCCGGCGCTGAGCATTCCGACGTCGCGGGAGTGGTTGGGGTATGAAAGGGCACAAACTGATGGTCGTGGCCTTCCTGGCATTCCTGACCAATGGATCTTCACTGCTCGGCATCGGCCAAGGCTCGGCGGGCTCTCTGGCACGGGCCATCGAGTGCAATCACAACATCGCCCACAACATCCAGACCGCCAAGGCGCTGGGATTGTTGGCGGGTAATCCGCCAGCCAAACCCAAAGCAGTGGTTCTGGGGCCGTTTGAGGTTGATTGCTCGGCGCTCAAAATGTGCAATGCGTTGACGTAAGTGAATGTGGGAGCGAGCCTGCTCGCGATAGCGGTATGACAGTCGATATCAATGTTGAATGTCAGTCAGTCATCGCGAGCAAGCCCGCTCCCACACTAGGTCTTTGCCATGACTGCAGTAAAAAGATCCGACTCCAGAATCCCCTGTAACCAGGCCTGAAGATGCCGATACGGCGTCTGCGCAAACCACTCGCGGTCGACATGCGCGAACTGGCGTATGAACGGTGTCAGGGCGATATCCGCCAGGCTCAGATGATCGGCCACCAGATAAGCTCGCTGTTGCAGCAACTCATCCAGTTTGCGCAAAAACACTTCGCCTTCTGCGCGGTAATGCTCCATGGGGTGTTCCGGGTAGCGTTCAGCGTATTTGTAGCGATTGAGGTGCAGCTTGAACGTCTGATCGTTTGCTTCGATCAGCGCAGCGCCCAGTTGCTGCGCCGCAGGATCGTCCTTGAGCAACCAATCCTGCGGGTCGTTCTGTTCCAGCGCCCACTGCATGATCTCCAGGCTTTGCTCGATCACCCGACCGTCAAGGCTCAGCACCGGCACGGTGCCCTTGCTCGACAGCGCGAGCATCTGCGGCGGCTTGGCTTTCAGGCTGACCTCGACAATGTCCACCGCCACTGCGCTGTAACGCAGCGCCATGCGTGCGCGCATGGCGTAGGGGCAACGGCGGAAGGAGTAGAGCGTCGGCGTGCTCCTCCGGATCGAGGCTGCCGAAGCCTTCATCGATGAACAGCGATTCGATTTTCAGCGTACTCGAGGCCATCGAGGCCAGGCCCAGCGCCAGTGCCAGCGACACCAGGAAGGTTTCGCCGCCCGACAGCGAGTGCACCGAGCGCAGTTCGTCGCCCATCTCCGTGTCCATCACCAGCAAGCCGAGCATGCTGCCACCACGCTTGAGCCGGTAGCGGCGCACCAGTTGGCGCAACTGGGCGTTGGCGTGATGCACCAGCAAATCGAGGTTGTAGGCCTGGGCGATCTTGCGGAAAGTGTCTCCGGTGGCCGAGCCGATCAAGGCATTCAGCCGTGCCCAGCGCTGCCACTCGCTGTAGGCCTCGCTAATGCGTTGTGCCAGCGCCTGATTGGCGTCCTGACGGCGTTGATCTTCGGCTTGTTGCGCACGCAGTTCGGCGCAGAGCTGTTCGCTGATCCCGAACTGGTTTTGCAGCTCGCCGAGGGCGGTGGCCAGTTGTTCGGCATCAAGGTTGCCATTGTGCTGCGCCTGATGGCTGTGCAGGCGCTGTTCGCGTTCATGCACTAGCACCTTGGCTTGCTCGATGGCTTTTTCGCCGAGTTGAAGCTGTTGGCGCAACTGCGTGACCTGCTCGTCGCTGAACGCCAGTAACTGCTCCAGACCGCCATCGTCCAGTTCAGGATGAAGGGCACGCCATTCGGCGATCCTGCCGCTCAGCTCATGACTTTCGGCTTCCAGCGCGTGCTGGCGTTGTTGCTCCGCCCGGAGCTCGGCGGCCAGTTGAATCTGCTGGCTGCGGACTTCCTGCAAGTGCTGATTGGCCAGCGCTTCGGCCTGTCGAGCCTGTTCGACGGCCTGATCCAGTTGCTGTTGCCACTGCTCGGCGCTCGGCTGCTCGCCCAGCAGTTCGGCGAGTTTCTGTTGGGCGGCGTGTTGCTGCTCGGCGAGTGCGCTGAATTGCAGCTGTGCGGCTTGCAATTGCTGCACGCGTGTCAGCTGCCGGTCCTGTTCTTTCTCGAGGGCTTGCTGACGCTGTTGTTGTTCGCTGAGCTCTTCGCGTTGCAGTTCCAGCTGTTCCAGCCGCTGGGCGACCTGCTGATCGAGTTGCATGAAGGTCGCAGCGGGCTCGTTGCGCAAACCGTCAAGGATCGCCGCCGGGAGCAGGGCGCTGAATGCTGCCAGTTCTTCTTCAAGGCGCTGGCTGTCGTTGCTCAACTCGCGCTGCTGGATCGTCAGTTGCTGGGCAGCCTGCTGGCTGGCCTGGTCGGCGGCTTGCAGCTGTTGCTGAAGACGTGCGGCGTCTTGCTGCAAGGTGAGCAGGGCGCTTTGTCGTTGTTCGTCCTGGGCAATGCTCTGATTCAACTGAGCGCTTTGCTGATTCAGCCAGGCGTCGCGTTTGCCGGTTTCCTGGGTCAGCAACTGGGCGGCCAGTGGGTGCGCTTCAAGGCTCGGTGTCAGGCTCTGCTGCTGGGTTGCCAGCAGTTCCTGTTGTTGCAGCAGTTCTTTTTGCTGGGCAATCAGCCCGCCGACCTCGGTGCGCAGGTCCGCGAGTTTTTCCTTGAGCCGGTCAACGGCTTTTTGTGCGTTGGCCTGTTCGCTTTCATCGTGCCGGCCGAGGCTTTGCAGCAACGCTTCTGGCTGATGATAAGGATGCTCGACGCTGCCGCAGACCGGGCACGGTTGATCGTCCTGCAACTGCCCGCGCAACTCTTCGACACTGGCACTGCGCGCCAGGCGCTGACGCTCCAGCAGTTCCCGGGTGACTGTCAGGGTTTGCTCGGCGACAGTCAGTTCGGCTTTGGCCTGGACACCTTCGCGGGTCAGGCGTTCGCGTTCTGTCTGGACGGTTTGCAGGCGCTGCTGCAGGTCCTGCGTGCGCGTGTCCAGCTCCTGCTGACGAGCCCACAATCGCGCGAGATCTTCGATGGCGCGCTGCTGCTTGCGGTTGTCTTGCAGCAGGCTGCCGAGGATCTGAATCTGTTCGGCAACGGCCGCAGGTTCAGCGCCGGCTTCGCTGTAGAGCAGCTCCAGGCTTTGTCGCTGAGTGTTTAGTTGGGTTGCGGTGTCGGCCGCCCGTTGCTCCAGTTCGAGCAGTTCAGCCTGGCCCTTTTTCAGGCGATTGCCCACCAGCATCAGTTGCTGCAAACGCTCGCGATAGGCGTTCCAGGCGTCACTGACGGGAGCCAGTTGGAGGCTCTGTTCCAGCTGCGTCGCAATCGTTGCAAGGCGTTCGGCAACCCGTTGTTGCTGTTCGAGCATTTGCGCGATGGCTTGCTGGCCTTCGGAGCTGGCCAGTTCGGCGTTGTGCTTGAGTTCGGCTGAGGCGTTGATGGCCTGAGTCAGGCGCGCGAGGTTGCTCTGTTCTTCGAAGGCCTGACGCAGCAGCGGGGCGTTGTTGCTGTGCTGGCTTTGGGCCTGGATCAGCGCGGCTTTTGCGGATTCCAGGCTGGTTTCGAGTTGCACCTGACGGATTTGCAGCTCGCTTTGCTGTTGAGCGTGTTGCTGAATCAGCGCGGCCAATGGGCTCAGTTGCGCGCTCAGCTCGGTTTGCCGGGCAAACTGATGCCGCTGCGGCGCCAGTTGTTCCAGGCGCGCCAGGTTCAGCCGTTCGCCCGCCTGGGCGTCCCACGACTGTTGAGCCTGTTGCAGTTGTTCAGCAGCGGCCTGTTGCTGGTCCTGCAACTGCTGCAGTTCTTTGAGCCAGGTGTTTTGCAGCTCAAGCTGCTTGAGCTGTGCTTGCTGGTTTTTGAGTTGTTGCTGGGCGTCGTTGAAGCGCTGATCGAGTTCGGCACGGGCCTCGGGCTCAAGCGGCGTGACGCCAGTGGCCTGGTCTTGCAGCAACTTGTGGGCTTCGCGGGTTTCCTTGCTTTTGTCGAAAGCGCGTTTGCCCAGGCGCGTGTAGAGCGCGGTGTCGGTGAGTTTTTCCAGCAGTTCGCTACGGTCGTTGTCATCGGCCTTGAGAAACGCGCTGAACTCGCTTTGAGCGAGCATCACCGCGCGGGTGAACTGTTCGAAGTTCAGGCCCAGCACGGCTTCCAGTTGAGTCTTGTATTCGCCTTTCTGGCTGGCCAGCAGTTGATCGGTGTCGAGATCACGCAGGCTTTGACGGCTGGCTTGCAGCTTGCCGTTGGCTTTTTCGCGGGCGCGATTGGCTTCCCAGCGCGCGCGGTAGCGACGGCCGTCGATGCCGACAAAGTCGACCTCGGYATAGCCGTCACCGGTGCCACGGCGCAGCAGGGTGCGCGGGTCGCCCGTGGCGATCTCGCCGTCTGCATCCGGTACCTTGGCGTCGCGTCCGGTGTTGTTGAGGCGCGGCACTGCGCCAAACAGCGCCAGGCACAGGGCATCGAGCAAGGTGCTTTTACCGGCACCGGTCGGCCCGGTAATCGCAAACAGACCGGAACTGGCCAGGGGTTCGGCAGTGAAGTCGATTTCAAAGGGGCCCGCCAGCGAGGCGAGGTTTTTCAGGCGGATCGCGAGGATTTTCATGGCTGTTCGCTCTCCTGCTGAACGTCTTGCAGCAGCACCGCAAAGTCCTTGAGTGTTTGTTCGTCGACCGCGCTGCCGTAGTTATCGAGCCAGGCACGGCTGAATAATTCTTGTGGCGTGAGCTGGTCCAGTTCGACCAACTGACCCGTGTCATCCGCGCCGTCTCGACTGCCATTGCCTGCGTATTCGGCAGCGATTCGCACCAGCCGCACGGCTTTGCCTTGCAGCGCGGTTTCGATCTGTTGGCGCAAGTCCGGCTGCGGTTCATCGAGGCGTACGCGGACCTCAAGCCATGGTTGGCGCTGGAGATCGGCCAACAGGTCGATATTCGGCAAATCCGCGAGCTGCGTCAGGATTTCACTGAGCGGAGCAGGGCCCAGGCGTTGCAGGTTGACCGCACGGGGGATCAACCGGGGTTCGACGCTGAGCAGCGTCTCGCCGTCGAGCGTGATGTCGAGAATCTGATGCTGATAGCCGATTTCGGAAAACGACAACGGAATCGGCGAGCCGCTGTAGCGAATGCGCTCCTCGCCGTTGACCTTCTGCGGCTTGTGCAAATGGCCAAGGGCAACGTAGCCGATACTCGGGCCGAACAGGCTGGCGGGCAGGGCTTCGGCGTTGCCGATGATCAGGCTGCGCTCGGAGTCCTCGGACACTGATCCACCGGCCATGTGCGCATGGCTGATGGCGATCAATGCCTGACCGGGTTGACGCTTGGCATTGGCGGCTTCGATCAGCCATTCATGCACCTGGCCAATGCCGCGCAGGTAGTTGTCGCCCAGGTGGGCACCGGTGACTTCGGCGGGCCGCAGAAACGGCAGCGCCAGGCACCAACCGGCGATTTCACCCGAGGCATCGGGCAGCGGAATCAGCAAGCGTTCGGCGTCCAGTTGCCCGTCATCGAGCCACAACACCCGGCCCAGCGCGTGAGTGCGCAACCGGCGCATCAGCGGCGCGGGCAATTCGATCCGCGAACCGGAGTCATGATTGCCGGCGATCATCACGATGGTCAGCGATGGCTGCTGCTCATGCGCGCTGACGATGAAGTCGTAGAGACGTTCCTGGGCTTTGACCGGTGGATTGACCGTATCGAAGATGTCGCCGGCGATCAGCAGCACATCAGGCTTTTCCAGCGCCAGCTGACGCAGCAGCCAGTCGAGGAAACAGCCGTGTTCAAAGTCGCGCTCCTGGCCATGCAGGTTTTGCCCAAGGTGCCAGTCGGAGGTGTGGAACAGACGCAAGGCAAACTCCGTAGGAAATAAGGTGATGGCCGCGGGAAAAATGATGGCGGCTAAAGGGGAGGGAGTTTACTGGCAAATGCTTTGGGTTGCTGAGGGGCTTCTTGCAGATCGCGGAGGTTAATAACCGACCAATGACGCGCTGACCTATTACTTCTAACAGTATTCGTGGCGGAGGGCGGAGCGTTTAATGGTGGCGGAGGGTATGGATCCCTTGCAGTGATTAAACAAATGTGGAGAAACACTATGTCACAGCGTAGCTCGAACACGATCAGTCGAAGCAATACACCGCGTCACGGTCATGTCTTTTCTCCCGCCTCACGGGCCTATTTTGCCTGGCAGGAAGGGAAACTGGATGAGGGCGCGCTGAATCAGCGGGAGTCCGGAAAGCATTTCCCGCAGACCGCTGGCGGCTTGAAGGATCCTTTGGCTCTGGACGATGTGCTTAGTGCCACGCCACCTCTGGATGGAATGATTGCCAGTGCGGGGCAGCTGACCGGTGCGTTTCTTGATCAGCCCGGTGACCACTGGCAAAAGCACGAAGTGTGTAGTGGCGAATTATTACCTGTCTCATGGAACTTTACTGCAAATCACCCCGCAAGACGCTGGGAGTATTTCATAACCGAAGAAGATTGGGATTTCAGCAGGCCCCTGGCGCGCTATCAGTTCGGCGCAAAGCCGTTTTATACGGTGCAAAACAGTTGGCAACCATTCTGGAAATATCCAGATGAATTGATGCCACCTTCCCCTACCGAACATGAAGTCCCGCTACCCAAGCGTGAGGGCTACCACGTGTTACTGGCTATTTATGTCGTTGCCGATACGGGGATGGCTTTCTATCAGGTAATTGATCTGCTCTTTGAGACGTCCGACGGAGGCGAACGTCCCGACACACCGACCGGGCTGACGGCCAGTGACGTTACTGACAAGCAAGTGGTGCTGACGTGGGACAAGGCAGTCACCCCCATTGCCAAGTACCGTATTACACGAAACGGGATCAGCATTGTCGATATTGACGCAACGCAACAGACCTGGACCGATAACAGCGTGGCGGCCGGAACCCGATACAGCTATTTTATTTCCGCAATCAATAATGAGGGCAAGGTTTCTGCGCCGAGTCGGGCCATCGACGTGCATACGTTGACATAAGATGGAGCACCCACTGCCCCAGTGAATCTGCACAGCATGGGCCAGACTC
>NZ_JBFTLU010000229.1:0-6989 GCF_056396605.1 Pseudomonas sp. 05T35 | reverse complement strand
GCCTTTAAATGTCCGGGTATCGACACATTTTTCTGCTCTACCCCCTGTAGCAGCTGCCGAGCCTGCGGGGCTGCGTTCGAGGCGGGCCGCGGTCGGACGCAGTCCTCGCCAACCCAGCGTACGCGGTTTTCCAGAACAAACGCGCCGCCTGATTTTACGACTGCTTCGCAGCCGGACGCCGCCTCGCGGGCTCGACAGCTGCTACGAAGGTGTCCTGCAGCGTACTTCAATGTTTGCTTCAAATTAAAAGCCGCATTACAAAGGCGCGGGAATGGCTTTGGCGCTGCTGCGCGGCGGATACCAACCCAGCGACTGCAAGGTTTCCAGGCGCGCGCGGGCACGGTACGCGTACTCGTTGTCCGGGTACTGGGCGATGATGAACTGATAAGTCTGGGCCGCATCGACATAGAGCTTCTGACGTTCCAGGCACTGACCGCGCAGCATCGACACTTCCGGCTGTACATAACGCCGCGCCCGGCTATTGCGATCGACCTGGGACAATTCGAGCATCGCGTCCTCGCAATTGCCTCGGTCATAAGCGCGGTAGGCGTTGTTCAAATGATGGTCCATCGACCAACGGGTGCAACCCGTGGCACTGAGGGCAAGGGCGGCAATGAGCACGAATCGCATGGGGGTTCTCCTGTCTTGTGCTCTGTATCGACCCGTTGGTGAAAATCTTCAGGATTGTTCGTTTAAAGAAACAAACGAATAACAAAGCGCTTCACAAAAAGTAGTGCAAACKAACAATGACTACAGCATCGGACCATAGTAGCCTCACTCAGCGCTTGAACTCAGGAGTCTTTGCATGTCCGTCCGTCGTACCAAAATCGTCGCTACCCTTGGCCCGGCCAGTAACTCGCCGGAAGTTCTCGAACAGCTGATTCTGGCTGGCCTGGACGTCGCCCGCTTGAACTTCTCCCACGGCACCCCCGACGAGCACAAGGCTCGCGCCAAGCTGGTGCGCGACCTCGCCGCCAAGCACGGCCGCTTTGTCGCCCTGCTGGGTGACCTGCAAGGCCCGAAAATTCGTATCGCCAAGTTCGCCAACAAGCGCATCGAGCTGAAGATCGGTGATCAATTCACCTTCTCCACCAGCCATCCGCTGACCGAAGGCAACCAGCAAGTGGTCGGCATCGACTACCCGGACCTGGTCAAGGATTGCGGCGTGGGCGACGAGTTGCTGCTCGACGACGGTCGCGTGGTGATGCGCGTCGATACCGCCACCGCTACCGAACTGCATTGCACCGTGACCATCGGCGGCCCGTTGTCGGACCACAAAGGCATCAACCGTCGCGGTGGTGGCCTGACGGCCCCGGCCCTGACTGAAAAAGACAAGGCCGACATCAAGCTCGCTGCCGAAATGGAAGTCGACTACCTCGCCGTGTCTTTCCCGCGCGATGCCGCCGACATGGAATACGCCCGCCAACTGCGCGACGAAGCCGGCGGTACTGCCTGGCTGGTGGCGAAGATCGAGCGTGCCGAAGCCGTGGCCGATGACGAAACCCTCGACGGCCTGATCAAGGCCTCGGACGCCGTGATGGTCGCCCGTGGTGACCTCGGCGTGGAAATCGGCGACGCCGAGCTGGTGGGGATTCAGAAGAAGATCATCCTGCACGCACGCCGTCACAACAAAGCGGTGATCGTCGCGACCCAGATGATGGAGTCGATGATCCTGAACCCGATGCCGACCCGCGCTGAAGTGTCCGACGTGGCCAACGCCGTGCTCGACTACACCGACGCCGTGATGCTCTCGGCAGAAAGCGCCGCCGGCCAATACCCGCTCGAAGCGGTCCAGGCCATGGCGCGGATTTGCATCGGCGCTGAAAAGCACCCGACCAGCAAAACCTCCAGCCACCGTATCGGTAAAGTCTTCGAAAGCTGTGACCAGAGCATCGCCCTGGCCGCCATGTACACGGCCAACCACTTCCCGGGCGTGAAGGCGATCATCGCCTTAACCGAAAGTGGCTACACGCCGTTGATCATGTCGCGCATTCGTTCGTCGGTGCCGATCTACGCGTTCTCCCCGCACCGCGAAACCCAGGCCCGCGCGGCCCTGTTCCGTGGCGTCTACACCGTACCGTTCGACCCGGCATCGCTGCCGCCTGAACAAGTCAGCCAGGCTGCGATCGACGAGTTGCTCAAACTCGGTGTGGTCGAGAAAGGCGACTGGGTCATCCTGACCAAGGGCGACAGCTACCACACCATCGGTGGCACCAACGGCATGAAGATCCTGCACGTTGGCGACAAGATGGTCTGAGTCACCGACCGTTGAAACGCAAAAGCCCTGCCATGTGAATGGCGGGGCTTTTTGTTTTCCAATCTGGCAGTTGCGGTGCCTGCACTACCGCTATCGCGAGCAGGCTCGCTCCCACATTTGATCGCTGTCGACTGCACATTTTGTGTCCACCACAAATCCCCTGTGGGAGCGAGCCTGCTCGCGATAGCGTCAGCCCAGTCAACAAAGATTCAGGACCTGTTGATAACCCCCGACAACACCGCAATCGCTTCCGGCGARCGCARCCGCTGGACAWACAGGYTGCCCTCCTCCTCGATCACAGTGCACAACCGCTGACGATCCAACACCCCACCTGTCAGGTTTGACAGTAGACGCCCTTGCGTTCAGCCCCTTTAATCGTTTCCGTCCACTGCTGCTATCGCTGTCATCAAGGCTACTCGCGCTTGGCTGTTGCAGCTCGTCATTGGAAGTTTTCTACGGATAACCCTCTCCGATTAAAGGATTAGAACGATGAGCCAGTACACAGAGTTGACCGCTCGAGCCGCCGATGGTCTAGACCCGGAATTTGGTGAAAACAAAGACGGTAAAGTCATTCTGCGTTTTCCCGGTGCACGAGATACTTCAGGCGAATGTATTGCCGAATATGAGGGCAATATCTACGTTGGCGGCGGCGTCGACGCCAACGTCGACGGCTTTGACATCTTCCATCAGCTAGGTGTCGCCTGCCTGCATAAAGATGGAACTTTAAATAGGGCATTCGGCAAGGATGGATTTGTAGTCGTGCGTTTTGGCCCCACGCAAGACACCCATCTGCGCCAGATCCTTTTTCCCACCGTCGGGGGTGAACCCAGAATCCTGCTGTCCGGTATCGATACGAAAAAGGGTGACGTTGTGCTCGCTCGCCTTCATCTCGACGGGCGTTTGGATAGGGCGTTTTGCGTGGACGGTCAGCTGACGGTCAAACTGCCTGAAATCCTTGCCAAAGACCTTGGACTGGATTTTACACCGCAGGCGACCACCAGCATGGACGCCTCGGGGCCTTGCACGGTGGCGGATGGGAAAATCTATGTGGTCATGCGAATGTACATGCCGATCTGGATTGCCCAGGTCGCGCTACTGATCCGCCTCAACAGTGACGGCTCGTTTGACACCACCTTCAACAACACCGGTTATGTCGCCGTTACCAATCAACACTGGGGCAATAGCACCATCGAGGACATTTTGGTGCATAACGGAAAAATCACGGTGTGCGGAACATTGGCAGGTCATGGCATGGTGGCTCGTGTGAATGAGGATGGTTCTTTCGACCAAGCCTTCGCCGACAAAGGTTTCAAACTGTTCGAGAACCCCAGTCTCGCGCTCAGAAAGCTTGTCCAGTATTCCGAAGGCGCTGTTCTTGCAGCCGGTTCGGCGTCGTCTCCGTCACAGGGCGTGCTGGCTTGCGTCAACGACCAAGGTGAACTTGTACCAACATTCAATGACGGTAAGGTACTGTTTCAATCCCTCGAAAAACATGTCGGTTTTTGGGATGTTGGACTGTTTGCCGGGAAAATCATCGCGTCCGGGAGATTGGCACAGGAAAACGGTAGCCCTTCATTTTTGGTAGTTCGCTATCACCTAAACGGCATGCTGGATGAGGGCTTTGGCCACGAAGGGAAAGGCTGGAACGCCACCCAATTCGAGAACCAATACACCGTCGCACACCGCATGACCTTACAAGCTGACGGGAATGTGCTGATCGTGGGCGATTGGGCAAACGGTCTCAGCCCTGCTGCGCTACTTGCCCGCTTCCTGAACCCCGCAGCCTCGCCGGCACCAACGGCATGAAGATCCTGCACGTTGGCGACAAGAGGGTCTGAGTCACCGACCGTTGAAACGCAAAAGCCCCGTCATGTGAATGGCGGGGCTTTTTGGTTTCCAATCTGGCAGTTGCGGTGCCTGCGCTACCGCTATCGCGAGCAGGCTCGCTCCCACAGTTGATCTGTGGTGTTCACAGATGTTGTATTCAACCCTTAACTCTGTGGGAGCGAGCCTGCTCGCGATAGCTTCGGCCCAGCCAACAACGATTCAGGATCTGTTGATAAACCCCGACAACGCCGCAATCGCTTCCGGCGAGCGCAACCGCTGGACAAACAGGTTGCCCTCCTCCTCGATCACTTTGCGCAGTTGCTCGCGGTCCGGGGCTTTCATCAGCTGTTTGCTGATGCGCACCGCTTCGGGCGCCAGTGTTTCGAAGCGCAATGCCATCTCGCGCGCCTTGGCCAGTGCAGCCTCACCTGTGGGCAACGCTTGGGTCGCGATGCCCCAGGCGGCGGCTTGTTCACCATTGAAACCTTCGCCCAGCAGCAACAGTTCGGCGGCTTTGGCCTGCCCGAGCAAGCGCGGCAGGATCAGGCTGGAACCGAACTCCGGGCACAGCCCGAGGTTGACGAACGGCATGCGCAACTTCGCATCCGCGCTGATGTACACCAGGTCGCAATGCAGCAGCAAGGTGGTGCCAATGCCCACCGCAGCGCCAGCCACGCCCGCGATCACCGGTTTGCGGCATTCCAGCAGGTTGCGCATGAACTGGAACACCGGGCTGGCGAGGTCGCTCGGCGGTTCTTCAAGGAAATCAGCAATGTCGTTGCCCGCGGTAAAGCATTCACGGGTGCCGGTGATCAGTATGGCGTTGATCTCGGGGTCGGCGTCGGCCTGTAGCAAGGCGTCCGCCAACTGGCTGTACATCGCGCGGGTCAGGGCGTTTTTCTTGTCCGGGCGGTTGAGGCGCAAGGTCAGCAGCCCGCGCTCACGTTCCAGCAGGATGGCGTTCGTCATGGTGAGTCTCGTGAAAGTGATTTCGCGTTCAACCCCGCGGCACGAAAACATCGGCCAGCAGTTGATTGCGCGGCAGCCCTGCCAGGTACAGGCGTCGGGCAAAGGCGTCGACGCTGTCGGGGTGCCCGCAGAGTAAAGCCAGGGTTTGCCGGGAAACAAGGCGCAATTGCGCCAAAGCCACGGTCAGCTCAGCCGCCGTCAACAGCTCGACGCTAAGGTTGGGACGCTGTGCCGCCAGCGCCGCCAAGGGTTTGGCCAGGTAATGCTCGCTGGCATCATGGGCCAGGTGAATCACCCGGATGGGACCTTGATGATCCTGGCGCAACGCCTCACGCAAGACACCGAACAACGGCGCCAATCCGGTGCCGGCCGCCAGCAGCCACAGCGGTTGGGTTTGCCAGTCGGGGTCGTAATGCAGCGCACCGCCGCGCAACTCGCCCAGGCGAATCGGGTCACCGATTTTCAGCAAGCGTGCCGCATCGCTGAATGCGCCCGGCAAGCGGCAGTCGAGGTGAAACTCCAGAAAGCGATCTTCCTGCGGCAGGCTGGCCAGCGAATACGGCCGTGCCACGTTGCCGGCCCACAGCACCAGATGCTGCCCGGCCTGATAACGCAACGGACGCTCGGGCTGCAAGCGCAGGCGCAACACGCTGGGGCTTAACCAATCGGCAGCCTCAACGGTGGCCGGCAAGCCGTCGCGCAGCGGATCGAACACCGCCACCTGCAGGTCATCGACGACCTCGCACTGACAGGCCAGCCGCCAACCTCGCTCACGTTGCTCGGCACTCAGCGCATCGGGACGGCGGTCGCTCACCTCGCCTTTGAGGCACTGCACCAGACACGCGTGGCAACTGCCGGCGCGGCAGCTGTAAGGCACGTGCATGCCGTTCTGGTTCAGCGCGTCGAGCAGGTTGCTGCCCGCAGCCACCGACCACTGAAGTTCGCCCACCCTTAGATCAGGCATCGGCGTTTTCCCAGGCGGCGGCGCAGCGATTGCGACCGTCACGCTTGGCGCGATACAGCGCCTGATCGGCACGCTGCAAGGCGCCATCCAGATCGTCGCCCGACTCAAGCAAGGTCATGCCGGCGGACAGGCTCAGGTCCTGCACCTGCAGACCGACCAGTTCGACCTCGGTAAAGGCAATGCGCAGCCGCTCGCAGCAAGAGGTCAGGCGCTCGGGATCACAATCGGGTAGCAACAACACAAACTCCTCACCGCCATAACGCGCCAGTACATCGTCTTCACGCAGGCAGGCGGTGGCGACACCGGCGAACGCCTGCAACACCTGATCGCCGGCCGCATGGCCATACCTGTCATTGATACGTTTGAAATAGTCGAGGTCAATCAGTGCCAGGCCATGCACCACGCCCTCTTCCATGCTGCGCAGTTCGCGCGAGGCCAGGCGTAGAAAATGCCGGCGGTTGAACAGCCCGGTGAGTTCGTCGGTGGTCGCAAGGTCTTCGAGTTGGCGCATCATCCCGCGCAAGGTGTCTTGATGCGCTTGCAAGGCAAACCGCCGCTTGCGCATGCGTTGGCGCGAGGTCTGAACGTAGCTGGCATACAGCGTCAGCCAGACCAGCACGATAAACAACACGCAGACTTGCAGCGCCGCCAGCACCGGGTCGACCAGTTCAAGGTGATAGCCTTCCCAGAGGTTAAGGCCCGCGAAGCTGAAAAAGACCAAGGCCGCACATCGGATGAACGCCCGGCGCGGCAGATGGAACAGGCCGAATAACAGAATCAGCAGGTAGAACACCAGGAAGGCGCCGCGAGCCGAGTCCAGATGAGCGATCAGCCAGGTCTGCCAGCCCAGCCCCAGCAGCACTTGAACTTCGGTCAGGCTCGGGTCGGCAAAGCGCAGATTGCGCCCGGAGGAAAACACCGCGAACAGCACCGACTGGCTGAGTATCACCAGCAGCGTGCCGATCACCGCAC
>NZ_JBFTLU010000228.1:0-7000 GCF_056396605.1 Pseudomonas sp. 05T35 | reverse complement strand
GGCCCTGACGGTGCATGAGGCACTGGCGGATCTATTTCACCTGACAGACATTAAATATGAATACGAAGAACACAAAGCCCTGTACCTGAAACCGGCAGCAGAAAAACATCGGGAGTGGGGCAACGGTCATGGCGACATCACACCGCATTCAGACGATTTGTATGAACACCTGAACGTAGATTATCTGGCATTGACGGTGTGTCGCGATACTACAAAAACACCCACCGCGTATTATTTCCCGAGTGATGTGCTCAGTCACCTGACGGATGAGGAAATTCAAACCCTGCTCACGATGAAAGCGGCCTTTATTTCGGGTAAAAACGTCGAGGGCTTCAAAGAGCGTATC
The DNA here is from genome assembly GCF_056396605.1 of Pseudomonas sp. 05T35. Lineage (NCBI taxonomy): Bacteria > Pseudomonadati > Pseudomonadota > Gammaproteobacteria > Pseudomonadales > Pseudomonadaceae > Pseudomonas > Pseudomonas sp. 05T35. The sequence goes on along the minus strand of NZ_JBFTLU010000228.1, from coordinate 6,654 downwards.
CGCAATGTCGTCGACTATTCAGACGTCTATGGCTATCGGTTTTCTCTGGATTTTCGTATTGATGCGAATAACGGTGAAAGAATGCGCGCGGTCAACGGCGGCCAGCAGGTGCTGGACAAAATACGGGCAGGCCTCACGAGCGCAAAGCACAGTGTTTCAACGGCCGAGACAGGCACATTCCTGATCATCGCCAACCACAAAATAATGCACGCACGCACGATGCTGAACATCAGCACGGACGAAGTTCGAAAGCAGGCAAACACTTCGACCTTTGCAACGACACCCCGCCTGCTGTTTCGCAGCAAAGGCCCCAGAAAACAGTACTACTTGCTGAGTGAAAACACCTGCACCCGGACATCCAACTGATGAGCGCTCTCAATCCGGGCTTGCACTTATCGGCGACGAACGTGCTTAAAGAAGGTTTGCGCGACTCCATCACCTTCGGGGTCGCGTTCATCTTCCTGTATGTGTCCATAGGCATTTTGGGGGCTACTCAATCGTTGTCATTGAGCCAGACACTGGCGACGACGTTATTGATATTTTCCACCCCATTGCAATTTCTGCTTATGCAAAGCTACCAAGATGGCTGGATATTGATTCCGGTCATTTTGGTGCTCAATGCTCGTTTTGCACTGCTTTCATCGACGCTGGCACCCCATATCAGAAGCACGTCGACAGCCAAAATTCTGGCTTCATTGATTTTGATAACACCGTCAACATTTACCGCATGCATTACACGTTTCAAGCGATGCACCGACCATTCATTCATTTACTTAATTGGCATTGGATTACCCATATTTTCGGTATCGATTGCATGCACTTACATAGGATTCGCCACGGGAGCACATATCACCTCACCCGCCATTCACGCATTGATGACCATACTGCTACCTCTCCAATTTACCGCATTGGCCGCCAAGCAGTGGCCACATTACTACGACGTATCCAGTTATTGGTTTGGCTTTATTGGCGCGCCGCTGCTTATTTATCTCTTCGGAAACTACAACTTGTTGATCACGCCATTTGTCATTGGTGGACTGGTGGTATTGATCGACAACGGTCGCACTGCACTTGGAGCATCAGCACAATGACAATATGGCTACTCATTGGATTCTCCGCCCTCACGGCCTTCGCTTTCAGAGCCTTGCCATTTGCATTCAAAAATAATCCTGCGCTGACCAACACTCAAGGCTCGCTCTATCGATTTATCAGCTATAGCGCGCAAGCGATGCTGGGCGTGATCATTTACGAAACGGCGTTCAACAAACTGGATGCCGTCAGTTTGCTGCAGCAATTCCAGGGGCTGGATGCATTAAAAATTGCGTTGCTGATTGGTATATTTATCATTGTTGCGAAAACAAAAAAAATATTGCCCGGTTTTCTCGCGTGCTTGTTGATTTACTGGATGGCAAACGCGTACCTGCATGGCTGGAACTAGCCCGTTAAACACGGCGCATTTTCTGGGGCCGGATACATCGCGGGCACGCCACGGCGAAGCTTGTCCGCGAGGGTATTCGCCGGTCGACACCTCACACGGCGTAAATCCTTCCCACACCGCTTCACCCTTGATCCCACCCCCCGCGCAGGCCTACTCTAGTCACCGCGCAAACGTTTCACCCCCCCGCCCCCATCGACAAGCCGCCACCTGGCTGGCCACGAGGCTTACTCATGTTTGATGTCGTGTCTTCGAGCAAATGGCCCACCGGCTACCTGATCAACCCCAACGTAGAACCCCTCGATCCGAAATGGCTGAAGGAATTCAGCAAGATCCCCGCCGCCGCCGTCAGCGACTGCCTGGGTCGCAACGTCGGTGGCCTGGGTTTGAAAGCCTTCCACGGCAATGCGCCGATGCTCGGCAGTGCGCTGACGGTTCGCGTGCGCCCCGGTGACAACCTGATGATCCTCAAAGCCATGCAGATGGCCCGCCCGGGCGATGTGCTGGTGATCGACGGCAGCGCCGACCTGACCCGCGCCGTGTTCGGCGGCATCATGCGTGCCATGGCCCTCAAGGCCGGGATCGTCGGCGTGGTGATCAATGGTGCCCTGCATGACCTCGACGAGTGGCAAACCGGTGAACTGCCGGCCTACGCCATCGGCGGCGTACACCGTGGCCCGAGCACCGACGGTGGCGGCGAAATCAACGTACCGATCTCCTGCGCCGGCATGCTGGTTGCTCCTGGTGACCTGATGATTGGCGACGGTGACGGCGTGGTAGCTGCCTCGCGCAGCGAACTGCCAGAGCTGCTGGTGCGTTGCCACGACCTGCTGGCCCGCGAAAAGGCTACGCTTGCGGCTATCGAAGCCGGAACGCTGGACCCGGATCGGTTTGACGCCATCCTGCGCGCCAAGGGTTGCCCGGTTTAACCGCCACAAGCATCGCGAGCAGGCTCGCTCCCACAAGAACTGCGCAAACCCTGTGGGAGCGAGCCTGCTCGCGATGAGGCCCTTGAGGTCGCAGCCACTCACAAGGAGGTTCTCCAATGTTCGATTTCCACCCCCAGCTCAAGCAGCGCTTCGCTGCCTTGCGCACGGGCGCCGAGTTTTTTTCGCTGCGCTATGTGCGCGAGTCGGGTCAGTACCTGTCGGTACGCAAAAACGTTGCCGAGCCTCCAAGCCTGAGTCGTGACGAAGGCGCGATGCTGACTGCACGGGTCAATGGCGTCGAAGCCTATGCCGCGACCAACGACCTGTCGCCATCCGGCCTGCAAGCCGCCCTCGACCGCGCCGAACGACAGGCCCGTTCGATTGCCGCCCATGCCCTGCTCGACCTGCGCCAGCAGCCGGTTTCCAGCGAGCGCGCCGATTACCTGTCACCGAACCTTGAACAACCCTTCCCGTCCCTCAGCGATTGCTACCAACTGCTCGGCGCCGAATCCGCTGCCGTGCCCAAGGACGAGCGACTGGTGAACTGGCAGGTCAGTATCGGCATCACCCATGTCGAACAGATCTACCTCAATAGCGCCGGCGCCGAATTGCGTCAGGCGCAACGCTTCGTCTACCCGGGGCTGGATGCCACCGCCTACGACGGCAACGACAGCCAGACCCGCAGCCTGGGCCGCGAAAACTTCGGTCAGCAAGGCGGCGCAGACGTAATCAGCCGCTGCGGCCTGATCGGCGCCGGCCCGCTCGTTGCCGACCAGGCGCTGCAATTGCTGCTGGCGCCCAACACCCCGCAAGGCAAACGCGACCTGCTGCTGATGCCGGACCAGATGATGCTGCAGATCCACGAGTCCATCGGCCACCCGCTGGAACTGGACCGCATCCTCGGCGACGAGCGCAATTACGCCGGCACCAGCTTCGTCAAAACCAGCGATTTCGGCAGCCTGCAATACGGCTCCGAACTGCTCAACGTGACCTTCGACCCGGACATTCCCGAGCAGCTCGCCAGCTACGGCCATGACGACGACGGCACGGCGGCGAGCAAACAATTCCTGATCCGCGAGGGTTTGCTGATCCGTCCGCTGGGTGGTGCGCTGTCGCAATATCGCGCCGGCCTCGACGGCGTCGCCAACAGCCGCGCCTGCGGCTGGAACCGTCCGCCCATCGACCGCATGGCCAACCTCAACATCGAGCCCGGTGACCAGTCGCTGGAACAGTTGATCAGCGGCATTGAACACGGCGTGCTGATGTCGACTAACCGCTCATGGTCAATTGACGACGCACGGAATAAATTCCAGTTCGGCTGCGAGTGGGGCCAGTTGATTGAAAACGGTGAACTCAAAGGCGTGGTGAAAAACCCGAACTACCGGGGTATTTCTGCGCAGTTCTGGCGCAACCTCAGCGCCGTTGGCGACACCAGCACCTTCAAGGTGCTGGGCACGCCGAACTGCGGCAAGGGCGAACCGAACCAGGTGATCCGCGTCGGCCACGCCTCGCCGGCCTGCGTGTTCAGCAACATTGATGTGTTTGGAGGAGACGCCTGATGAGTACGACGTTGAGTCAGGTCGAGCAATTCAAAGGACTGGTGGCCTGGTTGCGCAGCGCGGTGCGCGAGCCTGAGCAGTTCACCCTGAGCTACGCCGCCGAATCGTCGGCGTTCGTGCGCTTCAACCACGCCAAGGTGCGTCAGGCCGGCCAGGTCCAGCAGGCCAGCGTCGGCTTCAAACTGATCAATGACGGTCGGCACGCGGACCTGAACATCACCCTCGCCGGTGATTCCGAGGTCGACCTTCAGCGCCTGGCCGAAGGCCTGCAACAGCTGCGCGAGACCCTGCCGCTGTTACCGCAGGATCCGTATCTGCTGCTCAACCACACGGGTTGGCAGAGCAAGAACGTGCAGGACCACCCGTTGCCGGACACCGAACAGGTGGTCGCCGAAATCGCCCGCGCCGCCGAAGGGCTCGACCTCGTCGGTTTCTACGCCGCCGGGCCGATCAGCCGAGGGTTCGCCAGTTCGTCCGGCGCCTTCGGCTGGCATCAGGCCAACAGCTTCAATTTCGACTTCAGCCTGTTCCACGCCAACGGCCAAGCGGTGAAAGCCAGCTACGCCGGGCACGACTGGAACAGCGAAGGTTTCGCCAAACGCTTCCAGCAGGCCCGCGAGCAGCTGGAGTTTTTGGGACGGCCGCTGCGTACCTTGGCGCCGGGTCAGTACCGCGCCTATCTGGCACCGGCCGCGCTGGAAGAGATCGTCGGCATGCTCTGCTGGGGGGGGTTCTCCGCGCAGTCGATTGCCAGCAAAAGCAGCCCGCTGCAAAAACTCTACGCAGGTGATAGCACCTTCAGCCCCTTGCTCTCGCTGGATGAAAAAGTCAGTGGTTCCCTGAGCCCGGCGTTTTCCGGCGAAGGCTACCCGCGCAGTGATCTCGGGTTGATCGTTGCGGGCAAGGCGGGAGAGCGGCTGGTGGGTTCGCGCAGCGCCGCCGAATACGGCCTGACTGCCAACGGTGCCGGTGGCGGCGAGTCGCCCAGTGCCTTGAACATGGCCGCCGGTGCGTTGCCGGAAGCCGAGATTCTCAAGCAACTCGGCACCGGTTTGTACATCAGCAACCTATGGTACCTGAACTACTCGGATCAACCGGCCGCACGCTTGACCGGCATGACCCGTTTCGCGACCTTCTGGGTCGAGAACGGCGAGATTCAGGCACCGGTCAGCACCATGCGCTTCGATGACAGCGCCTACAGCCTGCTCGGTTCGCAGCTGGAAGCACTGACGAGTGAGCGTGAGCTGATTTTGTCGCCCAGCACCTACAGCCAGCGGGCCACGGCCTCGGCGGTATTGCCCGGAGCGCTGGTCAGCCGCCTGACGTTGACCCTGTAAACACGATCCGTAGCAGCTGGCGAAGCCTGCGTTCGAGGACGGAGTCCTCGCAAAATCAGCAACCGCGTTTCCTCTGAAGAAATGTGGTTGTCAGGTTTCACGACCGCTTCGCGGCCGAACGCAGCCTGCGGCAGCTGCTACGGGATCGCCATTGCTCTCGCGGATTGTTTCATCTCCAAAACAAGAGGTCCCATGCCCAACCTTCCGGCTCTTGATGCAATCACCGCCCGCTGGGTCCCCTGGGTGGTGGCGATTGCGTTTTTCATGCAGTCCCTCGATGGGACCATCCTCAACACCGCCCTGCCCGCCATGGCCCTCGACCTGGCAGAAGACCCACTGCGCATGCAGGGCGTGATCATCGCCTACATGCTCACGGTCGCCTTGCTGATTCCGGCATCGGGCTGGGTCGCTGACCGCTTCGGCACCAAGAAAATCTTCTTCGGCGCAATCCTCTTGTTCAGCCTCGGCTCTCTGCTCTGTGCGCTCTCCAGCACCTTGACCATGCTGGTCGGCGCCCGAGTGATTCAGGGGCTGGGCGGCGCATTGATGCTGCCGGTCGGGCGACTGGTGGTGCTGCGCGCTTACCCGCGTTCGGAGCTGGTGCGGATCATGGGCTTCATCACCATTCCCGGCCTGCTCGGGCCACTGATCGGCCCGACCATGGGCGGCTGGATGGTGCAATACCTGACCTGGCACTGGATCTTCCTGATCAACCTGCCAGTCGGGCTGGTCGGTTGCTACGCGGTCTGGAAATTCATCCCGGACCTGCGCGGCTCTGAGCGCACGCGTTTCGATGGTTTGGGTTTCCTGCTGTTCGGCGCGGCGATGGTGCTGATCACCATTGCCATGGAAGGCCTGGGTGAGCTGCACCTGCCGCATTTGCGGGTGATGTTGCTGCTGTTTGGCGGTATGGCGTGCCTGGCGGCGTATTGGCTGCGGGCCGGGCATATCGACAATCCGTTGTTCGCACCGGCGCTGTTCAAGACCCGGACTTTTGCCGTGGGCATTCTCGGCAACCTGTTCGCCCGGCTTGGCAGCGGMGCCCTGCCGTTTCTGGTGCCATTGCTGCTACAGGTCGCCTTGGGCTACTCGCCGTCCCTGGCCGGGATGAGCATGTTGCCGCTGGCCGCCGCGGCAATGTTCGCCAAGTCGATCGCGCGACCGCTGATCGAGCGCCTGGGTTACCGCATCGTGCTGACCGGTAACACCCTGGCGCTGGGAATCATGCTGGCGAGCATGGGCCTGGTCAGTGAGCAGACGCCTTATTGGCTGCTGCTGGTGCAACTGGCGATACTCGGGGCGATCAACTCCTTCCAGTTCACAGCGATGAATACCGTGACCCTGATCGACCTCGACGACGCCAGCGCCAGCAGCGGCAACAGCCTGCTGTCAGT
>NZ_JBFTLU010000227.1:0-14448 GCF_056396605.1 Pseudomonas sp. 05T35 | reverse complement strand
CTCAACCTGGTGGGTTTTGGACGCACGATCACGCTTGAACATACCGGAGGCGGAAAAACCGCGGGCACTATTTTTTAAGGTTTGAAGCAACAAACTTAATCATTTATCTATCCCGATGCATTGCACATGATCACTCCAACAAGAAAAGCGTCGCTTGCGCGGCGCTCACTGAAGTACGTCCACGTACTCACGTTGCCTTGGAGTCCGTCATGGTCACCGGCACCCTGGGTGTGCAACTGTTTCACCTGAACCTCCCAGCACCGGACTCGCCGTTCCCTGCCCGGTGTGCACTTCAACTTCGTTTGACCAGGTCGAGTTCGTCGACGAAGACGTAGTCGTCGAGGCTTTCGGGAAGCAGTTACATCACGATGGGCATCGGTCAGAACGCTTGAGCACCGCACTGAGGACGCGCTGTCCGTATAAGCCGACGCCAAGACCCGACACGATGAGAACGACTGCAACGATTTTGTTGACTGACAGGCTCTCATTGAAAATTGTGACTGAACCGAGCAGCCCAAATACCGGCACCAATAACGACAATGGCGCGACGGTAGACACGGGATATCGTTTCAAAAGTGAATTCCACACCCAGTAGCCGAATAGTGTATTGGGGTAGACCTGGAACAGGATCGACAGGACAGCGCGGTAGTCGAGTTGATTCACCAATGCGCTGTAACCCGTTGAGCCGTTGACAGCGTAATCCAGCGCGAAAAGAGGGATGGGCGAAAACGCGCTGGACCACACCAGAAAAGCGAAGACCTGGGTGGTCTTCGCTTTTTTGTTGATCACGTTGGCGACACTCCAGGCGACCGCTCCCAGCAGCACCAACAGCAGCCCGGCCGTCGTGACTGTCCCATCAACAATCGAGATGATGCTCAACAAGCCACAGCAGGCGATACCTATACCCGCCAGTTGGTAGCGGGAAATCGCTTCCTTGAATATCCATGAGCCCAGCAGGAGGGTGAAAAATGCGCTGAACTGAAGCACCAGCGAAGCGATGCCTGCTGAAAGACCAGACTGGATGCCAAGGTTGACGACGCCCCAAAGTCCGATACCGAAGACCAGACCGTAACCCATGATGTAGCGCCACTGCACATCAGGTTTCGGAATGAAAAAGATCGCTGGAAGTGCGCAAAGCGTGAAGCGAATGCCAGCAAGGATCAGCGGGTCAACGGTGGTGAGGCCCAGTTTGATAACCGAGAAATTCACGCCCCATATGGCAGTAATCGAAATGGCGAGTAGCAGGTGCCTGGCTTTCATGCTGATCGTCCTTGATGGGTCGTTGAAGAATTAAACGTGAGAATCCACAGCAGCAAGGCAGCAGCGCTGATCAAGGCGCCCAGCAGGCTTACTGCCGTCCAGCCCCAGAGCGCATAAACCTGGGTCGCGGCTGCGGCTCCCAGCGCGCTACCGACCGAGTAGAAGCACATGTATGCGCCGACCATGCGACTGTGGGCGTCGGGTCGCGCAGCAAAAATGAGGCTCTGGTTGGTGACGTGTACCGCTTGCACCGCGAAGTCGAGCAGGACTACGCCGCAGACCAGCGCGATCAGGGACGTCTCGGCAAACGTGATGGGTAACCAGGACAGCGTCAGGAGCCCCAGCGAAATGCCGGTCACTCGTTGCCCCAGGCCTTGATCGGCCCAGCGACCGGCTCTACTGGCAGCAAGGGCACCGGCGACGCCGGCCAAGCCAAACAGGCCGATGGCCGTGTGTGAAAGCGACAGCGGCGGAGCGCTCAACGGCAGCACCATGGATGTCCACAGCACGGAAAAAGCGGCAAAGATCAGTAAGGCCAGAAGGCCCCTGGCGCGTAAAGTGCGTTCGGTCATGAACAGTTTGAAGAGTGAATTTATGAGCGCCAGGTAGGAGTCTTGGTGCCTTGGCGGCGCCGTGACAGGAACCACTTTCCACRGCACCGCCGCGATGGTCAGCATCAATCCTGAGGACACGAAGTAAACGGCACGCCAGCCGGCGATGTCCGCTATCAGGCCAGAGGTAAACCGCGCCAGAAGAATGCCCAGGACAATTCCACTGGTTACCGTCCCCACTGCCTGCCCGCGTTGTGATGGCGTTGCCAACACGGCGGCGTATGCCACCAGTACTTGAACAACCACTGCCAGTAAACCCATCACGATCATGGCGCCCAACAGGGCCAGCCATTGCTGTGCTGCGCCGACCGCCGCGAGTGCAACCGCAGACAGCAGGACCTGAGTCAGAATCAGCCGCTTACGGTTGACCCTATCGCCCAGTGGGACGATGAACAGCAACCCCAACGCGTAACCCACCTGAGTGGCCGTCACCACGACCCCGATCAATCCTGAGGCAACGCCCAGGCTCTCAGCCATTGAGGCGAGCAAAGGTTGGGCGAAGTAAACGTTGGCGACTGCAAGTGCGCAGGTGACGGAAAACAATAAGGTGAGCGACGGGGAAAGCCCTGGAGACCGGTCGGTCCTGCTGCGTTCTCCGGTATCCAAATGCAGTAATCCCGAAGGCTGTCTGGAGAACCGATTGGTGGCTGAGTCGGCATCTGCTGTCATGTACACCTCCATGGCGTTAAACTGGTTTCAATTCAGAACTAGATTTCATTGTTGCTGTATCAGGTTTTAAATTGCAACCACATTGCGCCAGGCTGGTGGACAGACTTGGCCACTCCACATTCCGCAAGGTCAAAAAAATGCTCGAAGATGCCTCACCACACAGCAGCGAATGCCCGGTCGCAAGAACACTGGAGGCCATCGGGGATCGTTGGTCGCTCATGATCATCCGCGACGCGTTTGACGACATTCGCCGATTCAGCGAATTTCAAAAGAGCTTGGGCGTGGCCAAGAATATTCTCGCATCGCGACTGAAGACGCTGGTTGAGGTCGGGGTTTTCGACGTTCGACCGGCGTCAGATGGCAGCGCCTACAAGGAATACGTCCTTACGGAAAAAGGACGGGAGATCTTTCCAGTTGTGGTCAGCATGAGGCAGTGGGGCGAACGTTTCCTGTTCAAGCCGCAGGAGACGCGTTCTGTGCTGATGGACAACGAGTCCGGCGAGCCTCTGATGCCGATTGAAGTTCGCTCATCACGCGGTCAAAAACTTGGACCGTCTGACTGCCACAGAGTGAGACGTGTTGGCGGCGAGTCGTGAATCGACAGCAGACTTGCCTCGCCCCGGAATCTCCTGACTGACTGGCCTTACACGGTGTTGCGGGTTTTTTTCTGCTCTTTTTTGCCGGGCGTTTAATAGAATGCTCAGATTGAACGCCAAGACACCGGCGCGTACTACAGTGCCACGCCCCCCTATGAACACCCATTTTGAGAGAGCAGCATGATCGAGGTCACCGAGGTTCCCATTGCCCAACTGCGGGCGGCGCTCGAATCGGGCCAGACCACGGCGGTTGAACTGGTGCAGGCCTATCTCGCCCGCATCGATGCCTACGACGGCCCCGACACGCCCACCGCCCTTAACGCGGTGGTGGTGCGCAACCCCGAGGCGCTGAACGAGGCGCAGGCCTCCGATGCCCGCCGCGCCAAAGGCGAGACGCTGGGCCCGCTCGATGGCATTCCCTACACGGCCAAGGACAGTTATCTGGTGAAGGGGCTGACCGCCGCGTCCGGAAGCCCGGCCTTCGCCAACCTGATTGCCTATCGCGATGCGTTTACCATCGAACGGCTGCGCGCGGCCGGCGCCATCTGCCTGGGCAAAACCAACATGCCGCCGATGGCCAACGGCGGCATGCAGCGCGGGGTCTATGGCCGGGCAGAAAGCCCGTACAACGCTGACTACCTCACCGCCCCCTTCGCCTCCGGCTCATCGAACGGCGCCGGTACCGCCACCGCCGCCAGTTTCGCAGCCTTCGGCCTCGCGGAAGAAACCTGGTCGAGCGGACGCGGCCCTGCCTCGAACAATGGCCTGTGCGCCTACACGCCATCACGCGGGGTGATCTCGGTGCGCGGCAACTGGCCGTTGACGCCGACCATGGACGTGGTCGTGCCGTTTGCCAGAACCATGGCCGACCTCCTCGAAGTGCTCGACGTGGTCGTGGCAGAAGATCCCGACACACGCGGCGACCTGTGGCGGATGCAACCCTGGGTGCCGATCCCGAGCGTCGCTTCGGTGCGCCCCATCTCCTATGTGGCGCTTGCCGCCAATCCCGATGCACTCGCCGGAAAACGCTTCGGCATTCCGCGGATGTACATCAACGCCGATCCCGAAGCCGGCACCTCTGAAGCACCCGGCATCGGTGGCCCGACCGGGCAGCGAATCAACACCCGCGCCTCGGTCATCGGGCTCTGGGAACAGGCTCGCCAGGCACTCGAAGCCGCTGGCGCCGAAGTGATCGACGTCGACTTCCCGCTGGTCTCCAACTGCGAAGGCGATCGCCCCGGTGCGCCGACTGTGTTCAATCGCGGCATCGTCGTCAAAGAGTTCCTCCACGATGAGCTGTGGGACCTGACCGCGTGGGCGTTCGATGACTTCCTGCAAGCCAACGGCGATCCAAAATTGAATCGCCTGGTCGACGTCAACGGACCGCTGATCTTCCCCCACGACCCCGGCACCCTGCCCAACCGCGAAGGCGACCTTGCCGCCGGCATGGACGAATACGTGCGAATGGCCGAGCGCGGCCTGACGCCGTGGGACCAGATCACCACCGTGCCCGACGGCCTGCGAGGACTTGAACAGACCCGTAAAATCGACCTCGAAGACTGGATGGACCGGCTCGGCCTCGATGCCGTGCTCTTCCCGACTGTCGCCGACGTCGGCCCGGCGAATGCCGATGTCGACCCAACGTCGGCGGACATCGCCTGGAGCAACGGCATCTGGGTCGCCAACGGCAACCTCGCCATCCGCCACCTCGGCGTGCCCACGGTCACCGTGCCGATGGGTGTGATGCCGGACATCGGCATGCCGGTCGGGCTGACCTTTGCTGGGCGTGCGTATGACGATTCGACGTTGCTGCGGTTGGCTTCGGCGTTCGAGGCGACGGGGACGAAGCGGATGATTCCGCCGAGGACTCCGGCGTTGCGCAAGTAAATGGCTATGTAGTGGAATGACAGGCGGATGCGATGGTGCGTCCGCCTTCTGCTGGATTTGCCACCCCAATGTCACAACAAGGAATGTTTGCACATGAAATTCGGCTACATGATCATCTACGTCCCGGACGTTGCAGCCTCACTCCAGTTCTTCTCATCCGCCTTCGGGATTGCCACCCGCTTCCTCCACGAATCCGCCACCTACGGCGAACTCGACACCGGCGAAACCACCCTGGCATTCGCCGCCAACGAACTCGCGGCGATGAACTTCAACACCGGCCACCTCTCGGCCCACGCCTCCCCCAAACCACTGGGCATAGAAGTGGGCCTGGTGACCRACGACGTCCCCGCCGCCCATGCCAAAGCGCTACACGCCGGCGCCACTGAAATAGCCGCCCCCCTCATCAAACCCTGGGGACAAACCGTCTCTTACGTTCGCTGCCCGGACGGGACATTGGTGGAGCTTTGCACGCCTGTGCGGGCGTGAGTGATAGCTGGGGCTTAAATACCGAGTTGGCTCGCTACGAACGCAGTCTGCCAATCGCCTGCCGATACTTTTCAATTCGCTCCAGATCTTCCCAGGACGGCTGTGCGATTCGGGACACATCACTGTTCTCTTCAAGGTCAGCCAGCTTGACCACACGGCCTATCGGGTTCTGCGCCGCTCGTTCGACGAACAGTTCGTAGGACTCTCCCGGCAGCTTGGTGACAGACTCAATGGCCGCCAGCACCGTTTCACTGAAGCCTTCTTGACGCAAATCATCGAGGCTGATGCCGCAGTCCTCGACCACGTCATGCAGAACCGCCACGATCCGCTCTTCCAGGGTGTCGACCCTCAGCATCACTTTCAGCGGGTGCAGGATGTACGGCGAACCGCCCTTGTCGACCTGCCCTTCGTGAGCGGCAGCAGCAATGGCGATGGCACGTTCCAGTGTTTGAGTCATCTCGGTTTTCCTTGGCTACAAAGCCGTAGCGGTTGCTCACGTAGATGCCGAGCTTGAGCCAACCCACGACGGACTTCCACTCCCCCACGCTCGGCGCTGCCGAAGGCTCGGGCCGCGTTCGGACGATCTTTTGATTTTCAGCTCCGAAACTCTCGTAGGAATCCCCCCACCGTGGCGAGGGAGCTTGCTCCCGCTGGGTTGCGAAGCAGCCCCAAGCCCTACCTCCCAACTTCCTCAGACACTCCGCAACGCCCGGTTTACGGCAAATACGCCGCCGAACATGGACAAACCACATCACCACAATGGCCGCGCAGCGTCCTACACCCCGGTTGCGGCGCCAAAAGCCGAGGCTTATATTCGACCCGTCGCTGACATTGTTGGCGACAGGGTTTCGCAGCCCTAAGAAGAGCACCAGTACCGTCAGGCACGACACAGCCGGTTTCCGACTGTGAATTGGTTATGACGGTTTTGATTTATCTTTTTAGGATTAAAATCATGACGACTCAAAACCCGCCCCACCGCTTCACCCCCATGAGCCAATTCGCCACCGACTGCCCAGTCCTGCACATCGACAGCGACGTCCCGCTACGCGAACTCCACAACTGCGTCAGCGAACGCCTCAACGCCGTCCTCAAATACCTCAACCTGATGGCCTGTACCAGCCTCCCCGACTACGCCGAGAACGACATCAACACCGTCACCAATATTGCTCGGATCATGGTTCAGGATGTTGTGGATGTGTTTGGGGTGATTGAGCAGCGTGGGTTTGATATGTCTAAAGGTCAGTGACCTGCATTTAGTCGCAAAAAAACCGCATTGCTGCGGTTTTTTGTTACCTGCTTACATTCCGTTTTTATCCTGCGAGCAGCGGTTAGTCCAAACCGTCGAACCAAACTTCGTAAGTCGCATCAGCAATGGATATAACTCTTCGAAATCTGAACTGAGCGGCTCATACAGGGTTGTCAGTTCTTCAAACGCGCCACGTAGATTCTCAGGCTCGGATAAACGTTCGGATATAACGTCTAGTCCGTGGCCGATCATTGAAAAGTCCCTGTACGCTCCAAGCCAGTCTTCAGAAATGATCAATGGCGCAATCTGAGCTAGACGCTCGGGCAAATCGATTTCGCTCTGTAGGAGGCCGTAGACCCTTTTAGAGAACGTCTCCAAGGTTGTTTCGGCATACCGGTCCCAATCCCGAGCCAGGCAGTGATCGAAAAACATGTCGAGGGCGATACCCCCATATCGACGTCGCGTAACCGTAAACCGGCCTAAGGCCCTTTTGACAACAGGGTGAGAATCAGTGAAGGCGTCAATCTTGCGATGAAGGTTGATCGCTTCTTCAGTCTTGGCAGAAAAGCGACCTGGAAGCGCTCCTTTCACGAAATCTCCATAGAGGCTCCCTAGCAGCTGTTCTGGCTCCTGACCACCTAAATGGAGATGTGCGAGGTAATTCATGCTCCTCCCGATCAAAAAGAATCCTACCTACTGGATGGTAGCTTATATTCAGATTTCTGATTGATCAATATCCACTGTCCTCCCCGCCCCTGTGAGAATCCCATGCAAGATTGGACGCAAACCCGCAAAGATATCAACACTCGCCTCGTTGAACTCAACGGCCTATCCCCGGAGACCATGAAAGGCATGGCTGCGCTAGGCGCCGCTGGCGGCAAGACCAACCATCTGGACGCCAAAACCCGCGAGCTGATTTCCTTGGCCGTAGCTGTGACCACTCGCTGCGATGGGTGCATTGCCTTCCACGCAGCGGAAGCCAAGAAGCTCGGTGTTACCAGTGAAGAGGTAGCCGAAGCACTGGGTGTAGCTATCAACATGAACGCCGGTGCCGCGCTGGTTTACAGCACTCACGTCCTCGACGCATTCGACAAATCCTGAATAAAACGCCGATTTTCAACCCTTCAAACGACGTCGAGATTAGTCATGAATAAGCTGTTTACCCCGTACGATCTGTCCGGCACTGCGCTCAAAAATCGTGTTGTCATGGCGCCAATGACTCGCACCCGAACGCTGGACAATATTCCTAACGACTCCACCGCTCTGTATTACGCGCAACGCGCTTCCGCTGGCCTTCTGATCACTGAAGGATTGCCGATTTCCGACGAGGCCCGTGGCTACCTCTACACACCGGGCATTTATGCCGAAGAACACCTGCCCGGCTGGCGTCACGTCACTGAAGAAGTGCATGCCAAAGGCGGGAAGATTTTTGCACAGTTGTGGCACGTAGGCCGCATGTCCCATCTATCGGTGCATGGTCTGGCACCGGTCTCCTCGGGCACGGTGCCTGCGGTTGATACCACGGTGTATGCCTGGGTCGAGCCTGGTAAATCAGGCCCTGTTCAACCCAGCGCACCTCGTGCATTGGAAACTGGCGAAGTGAAACGCGTTATTGCGGACTTCGTAAAGTCTGCGCGCATGGCGATGGACGCCGGTTTCGACGGTATCGAAATAATGGCCGCCAACGGCTTTCTGTTCGATCAGTTCCTGAGCAGCGCCCTGAACACTCGTACCGACCAGTACGGAGGCTCTATTGCCAACCGTCAGCGCTTCCTGCTGGAAACCATTGATGCAATTGCAGCCGAAATCGGCGGCTCGAAGATTGGCGTACGTTTCTCGCCGTTCGGCCGCCTGTATGACTTTGGCGTATACGAAGGTGAAGAAGAAACCTGGATGAGCATGGCGGCTGCGCTCAATGACCGCGAATTGGCGTTCGTTCACCTGAACTACCAACCGACCATCCTCGCCGCGCAAACACCTCCGGGTTTCGGCGCCGCATTCCGCAAAGCCTACAAAGGCACCTTGATGGCGGCCGGCGGCTTCACCAAAGAGATCGCGGAGTCGGAACTGGCCAAAGGTGAACTCGACCTGATCGCTTTCGGCACTGCCTACATTGCCAACCCTGATCTGGTAGAGCGTATGCAAAACGATTGGCCATTGGCCGAGGGCGATCGTGCGACCTACTACGGCGTTAGCGATTCGATTGATAAGGGTTACACCGACTATCCGGAATATGCAGCAGCCGAAGTCTGACATTCCTTTTCCAGCATTCAGGAGCACACCATGCCACTCGTTACGATCAAAGGCATTGAAGGCGTTTTTACCGATGAGCAAAAGGCTGAGGTCATTCGCAAGGTGACTGACGCCATGGTGTCGATAGAAGGCGAAAATATGCGCGCCCTCACATGGGTCATTTTTGAAGAGGTCAAAAGCGGGGACTGGGGCATCGCAGGCAACCCCATCACTGCACAGGAAGTGTTGAAGCTGCAAGCCGGCCAGTAGGGCTTCACCTTCAAGTAGTTGGCTCCCTGGTCGTTGAGTGCATTTATGCTCAACGACCAGGGAGCTTTTTGCGTTCTGAAAGAGCGCCAAGGTTTGTTGGGGATCAATCCGTGATTCTGATCATCTATGCCCATCCTTACCCTGAGAAATCCAACGTCAACAAGTTGATGCTCGGGCTGGCCGCAAATAATTCCGATGTCGTCGTCCGCTCCCTTTACGACTTGTATCCCGATTTCAACATCAATGCAGAAGCTGAACAGAAGGCCGTTGAACAGGCAGATCTGCTGGTTTTGCAACATCCACTGTTCTGGTACAGCTACCCACCTCTTCTAAAACTGTGGATCGACAAGGTCTTCACTCAGGGCTGGGCTTATGGCGAGGGCGCTACCGCGCTCAAAAACAAGCACCTGCTATGGGCCGTGACCACAGGAGGTGAGCACTATCACTTCAACATCGGCGATAACCCCGGGTTTGCGGTGCTTGCCCAGCCCCTTCAGGCAACGGCGAGTTACTGCGGAATGCGTTGGCTAAGCCCGGTAGCAGTCCATGGTGCTTATAGAGCAGATCAAAACGCGCTGCTCTCACAAGTACGCGATTACAGCGCACGCCTCACCTCGTGGAGGGATGATTGAATGGACACTCACAGCCTGATTGAAATGCTCATATACTTGGGCTCAGCGGCAATGGTTGTGCCCCTCGCCGTTCGGTTGGGACTGGGGCCAGTGCTGGGTTACCTGCTAGCCGGCGGCCTGATCGGCCCATGGGGCTTGAAGTTGGTAACGGATGTGGAATCCATTCTGCATTTTGCTGAAATTGGCGTCGTTTTGATGCTTTTCATCGTTGGCCTTGAACTTGACCCCAAGCGCCTCTGGGCTATGCGCCGTATGGTGTTCGGTGGCGGCGCCCTGCAAATGCTTGCGTGTGGTACAGCAATCGCCCTGTTTTGCGCCGCACTGGGCTTGAATTGGACGGCGGCGCTGTTAGTGGGTTTGACACTGAGTCTGTCGTCGACTGCTATCGCTATGCAGGCGATGAACGAGCGCAACATGATCCCGACGGCTGTGGGTCGTAGTAGTTTTGCTGTGCTGCTGTTCCAGGACATCGCGGCGATTCCGCTGGTCGCGATGATTCCTTTGTTGGCGGCAAATGGTGGTACGCCGTCCGGCGGTGAACTAGCGCTGTCCATCGTAAAAATCGTCGGTGCGATTGTCGCGGTGGTGCTCTTGGGTCAGTACGTTTCCCGACCCGTCCTGCGCTTCGTCGCGCGTTCGGGCTTACGTGAAATCTTCAGTGCCGTTGCGCTATTTCTGGTGTTCGGATTCGGCTTGTTGCTGGAAGAGGCAGGATTGTCCATGGCCATGGGCGCCTTTCTCGCCGGTGTTCTGTTAGCGAGCTCGGAATACCGGCACGCGCTGGAAAGTGACATCGAGCCATTCAAGGGACTGCTGCTCGGTTTGTTCTTTATTGGCGTCGGAATGTCGATCGACTTCGGTACGTTGATTGATGCACCACTGAAAGTCTTGACGCTGACCCTGGGGTTTATCCTGATCAAGCTGCTGGTAATCAAACTCCTTGGTCGCTTCTTGAGTGTCCCGAATGAACAACGCTCTTGGCAGGCGGTGTTTCTGGGTCAGGGCAGTGAGTTCGCCTTCGTCGTGTTTGGCGCAGCAACGGTTGCCGGCATTCTGGTCAACTCTTGGGGCAAAAGTTTGACTCTGGCGGTAGCGTTATCCATGTGCGTCACACCGCTGCTGATCCTGGTGCTCAATCGCATGGAGTCCGCAAATAAACGGGGCAATCAGGAAGCTGACACCATCGACCAGAGCAATACTCGGGTGATCATCGCCGGCTTCGGTCGATTCGGCCAAATCGCCGGCCGTCTACTGATGTCCTGTAGTTTTGAAGTAGTGGTGCTGGATCACGATCCCGATCATATCGAGACGTTGCGCAAGTTCGGGGTCAAGGTGTTCTATGGCGACGCGACCCGCCTCGATTTGCTGCATGCCGCCGGTGCTGCACAAGCAGTGGTGTTGATCAACGCGATCGACAATCAGGAAGACAACTTGGCATTGACCAGGCTGGCTCAGGAGCATTTTCCATCTCTGAAGTTGGTGGTGCGCGCTCGCGATATGGGGCACATCATTACCCTACGCCAGATGGGTATAGAGGCAGTCGAGCGGGAAACTTTTGAGAGCGCGTTATCCCTTGGGCGCAGAGCGCTGGAACAGCTGGGAGTCGGGCGCTACGAGGCGCGGGAACGGGCTGATAGATTCCGTCGACTGAATCTGGACATGCTTGAAGAAATGGCTGCCCAGCCGGAGGACGATACCGAGTTCAAGTACGACGCCTACAAGCGCGCTAACGCGCTGCTGACGGAAATCTTCAATGAAGATCGCGCTCACCCCTTTGATAACGGGCCGGGGAAAATTCTACCTGCGATCAAAGACCGACAAGCAGCGAACCAAGAAGACTGAACGGTGGGACTGAGGCTCGACTAACGAGCCTCTTCCAGCTCCGCGAGTATTACTTTCTTCAGGATCGAGACTGAACGAGATCCAGGCATGACCCGCAAAAGCCGGCTCTGGTGGAACACCGCCAAGGATGGCACCGCGCGAATGCCATACATCTGCGCAATCGTCGGGGACACCGCTACGTCTATCTTTCCAAAAACTGCCGAGGAGTGAAGCTTCTCCTCCAGAGCATGAAAGACCGGCTTCATTTCCTGACAAGGCTTGCACCAGGACGCTGAAAACAGCACCACGCTGCTGCCTTTGGCAACGAAGCGGGCGAACTGTGGAGCGTTCAACTCAACGATATGACTCATCAGATCCTCTTTCCACGCTATAGGAGGTCGGCACTAATAAGTGCCGCACACCCTCTGCCCATCAAATTTTGCAGCCATCAATACCGCAGACTTGACCTATAAAATTGTCGTCCCTGACCTGTACCTTCGCCTGCATCTTATTCAGTGCTTCGAGAAAAACGGCCTCAGGCTGAGCACCGGGCAACGAGAACTCGTTGTTGAAGACGAACATCGGCACGCCCGATCCCAGTCGCGCAACGAAATGCTCATCCTCTTCCATCTCCGCGCGCAGCTCTGCCGATGACCATGCGAGCTTGATTGATTCTTCCGACACACCCACTTCCCGCGCAATCGCCTCCAGACTGGAACGATCAAACAGTGATTTGCCATGGGTAGTGCTTTGTTCATATAGCGCCTCTAAGAGACGTTTTTTCACTGCGGGGTCGTCAACCGCCTTGACCAGAACATGGGCGTCGGTGGTATCGCCAAACTGCATGGTGGCAAAGCGATAATCCAACCCCGCATCGTTGCCGTACTTGATTACGGTACTCATCATCGCCTCAGCGGTGTCTGAGTTACCGAGCTTGCGTTTAAGAGCCGCAATCATAGGTTCAGGTGTGTGATTCGCMGCCAGACGATAAGCGCGGATATTTATTTGCACAGAGTCCTTTTCATCAAAGCGATCCAGGGCTTTTTCAAAACGACGCTTGGCAACCCAACACCAGGGGCAGACAAAATCAGACCAGATATCGACTACGTATTTTTTCGAAGTGGTTTGCATAACTCATCCTGCGAGAAGAAATGAAGACCGCATTGCCAGCGTTTCAAGCAAATGATTAAAGCCAGCTAAAGGGTAGGTTGACCGACCCAAAGCCCAATCGATGAGACTTGAACCCTCCAGCGCGCTCAGCAGCATGAAGGCGTACTCCTCAATGGGCTTGTCCAGCGACCAGTTGTGCAGCTGGGCTGCGTCACTGAGGGTGGCTTTAAGCCAGTCGAGCTGTGACTCAAAGAATTCTCGAGTGAGTCCTTGCAGCGATACAGGCAATGCCGCCATTTCCGCGGCCAATGCGCCGCATAACGGCAGCAGCCCGTCATGGGCACTGGCAACGAAAAGCCGCGAAAACTCACGTAGCCGCAGCAGCGGATCGGGATGCGTGGCTTCTATCGAACCAAGTGTCTCTTTGAAGCGATTGATGTAATCCTTGATCAGCTCCGCGCCCAGGCATTCCTTGGTCGGGAAATGATGGTGAATACTGGCTTTCCTGATGCCGATCTGTGCTGCTAGGTCGGCGTAACTGAACGCTGAGTAACCTTTGGAGCGCATCTGTGTTTCCGCGACATTCAACAGTGCGGCTTTTGTCGTGATAGACATTGGAGACTCCTTCAGCCAGCGTTCAGCCGTTTTTTGGCCAGGCAGCGATCCGGTGAAAGCCCTCCCCAAGGAGGGCTGTTCCATCGCGCTGCACTTGTCACTGTGGYCAGGCACGTACGGCCATGATCCCTGCATCCACGTCCCAGATTGCGCCTGTCACCCAAGATGTCTTGTCCGACAGCAGGAACAGGATGGTGTTGGCGACGTCTTCTGGAACACCGACTCGACCCAGTGGGTGGAAATCGTTCAGCGACTTCATCGCTTCCGGAATCGCTTCCTTGTCCATGAAGCCTTCGTAGATCGAGGTGTGAACAATGCCTGGCGATACCGCGTTGACGCGGATACCCGAATGAGCCAACTCGATTGCCAGGTTACGCGTCAACGCATGCAGACCTGCCTTTGCCATGGAGTAGGCGGACGCAGGTGAACCGGCCAATGCGGCCTGTGCACCGATGGAGCCGACGTTTACGATTGACCCTTCGCGCTTGATTGCGAGCATGTTTTTCACGACGGCCTGAGTGATGAAGAAGGTCGCGCGGTTGAGCGACAGGTACATGTCGTACTCCGCTTCGTCGTGCTCGGTAAACGGTTTTGGAATGAAGATCCCAGCCGAGTTCACCATCAGGCTTATATCGCTGTGTTTGGCGTTGATTTCGTCGCGGACGAAGTTCATGCCTTCTTCAGTCATCAAGTTGGCTACGATCACCGACACTGAACCCAGCGGGCTCAGCTCATTACGAACGGCGTCAGCCTTGTCTTGCTTGCTGCCGGTGAGCACTACGCTACTGCCAGCCTTGAGCGCCATGCGCGCCGTTTCCAGGCCCATGCCACTGGTGCCGCCGACGACCAACAGTTTCTTGCCTTTAAAAAAATCGTTCATTACAGACTCCGGGTATACAGATTTCGTAAGAGGCGGCACCGAGACAGCTTTCTGCCTGGTGCACGCAAGCTATTTATCTCGATGAATCAGACGAATTAGCCTTCAAGTACTTCGAGGGTCGGCACCATACGAA
>NZ_JBFTLU010000226.1:0-7035 GCF_056396605.1 Pseudomonas sp. 05T35 | reverse complement strand
GCCTACGACCGTTCCGGTCTGCTGCGTGACGTGTCGCAAGTGCTGCTCAACGAGCGGATCAACGTGCTGGCGGTCAACACCCGCTCGAACAAAGAGGACAACACTGCGTTGATGTCCCTGACCATCGAGATTCCGGGGCTGGACGCATTGGGGCGGTTGTTGGGGCGTATTTCCCAATTGCCGAACATCATCGAAACCCGGCGTAACCGCACCCCGTGATGATCGGTGTGGGAGCTGCTTTATGTGGGAGCGAGCCTGCTCGCGATGGCGGTTGTCCAGTCAACAGTTATGCTGGATATGCCGGCCCTATCGCGAGCAGGCTCGCTCCCACATGGGTTTTGTGAAGAGATTGATAGATGTATTCACTTCAAGACTTGCTACACCTGATGAACCGGCTGCGGGATCCGCAGTTCGGCTGTCCGTGGGATATCAAGCAAACGTACCAGACCATCGTCCCGCACACCCTGGAAGAAGCCTATGAGGTGGCCGACGCCATCGAGCGCGGCGACTTCGATCATTTGCAGGGTGAGTTGGGCGATCTGCTGTTCCAGGTGGTGTATTACAGCCAGCTGGCGCGGGAAGAGGGGCGTTTCGAGTTCGACGGCGTGGTCGACAGCATCACTCGCAAACTGATTCGTCGTCATCCACATGTGTTCCCGACGGGCGATCTGTACGCACCACTGGATATCCCGCGGCTCAGTGAGGAGCAGGTCAAGCAGCGCTGGGAGGAGATCAAGGCCGAGGAGCGGGCCGAGAAGTCCCACGCCCCCGAACAATTGTCCTTGCTCGATGATGTGCCGGCAGCGCTGCCGGCGTTGTCCCGTTCGGCCAAGCTGCAAAAGCGCGCGGGGCAGGTGGGTTTCGACTGGCCGGACGCGTTGCCGGTGCTCGATAAGGTCCGCGAAGAGCTTGATGAAGTACTCGAAGCCATGGCGGATAACGATACGACAGCGATCAGTGACGAAGTCGGCGATCTGTTGTTTTCCGTGGTCAATCTGGCGCGTCACCTCAAGGTCGACCCCGAAACCGCATTGCGCGGCGCCAACAGCAAGTTTGAAAGACGCTTCCGATTTATCGAACAGGCATTGCGCGACACCCGCCGTCCCATAGAAGATTGCACCCTCGAAGAGTTGGACGCCTTGTGGGGCGAAGCCAAACGTCAGGAAAAGAATTTGCCCAGCTGCGGCTGAGCTGTTGCCTAAGTGAGTAAGCACCATGAGCCTTTCCCTTCGCGACCAGTTGCTCAAAGCAGGGCTGGTCAACCAAAAGCAGGCCAAACAGGTCGGCAAAGAAAAACAGAAGCAGCAACGCCTGGCCCATAAAGGTCAGATCGAACTCGATGATTCCCAGCAGCGTGCGGCCCAGGAGGCCATGGCCGAGAAGGTCAAGCGCGACCAGGAACTCAATCGCCAGCAGCAGGAGAAGGCTGAGCAGAAGGCCCGCGCCGCACAGGTCAAGCAATTGATCGAAGTCTCGCGCTTGCCGAAGTTGACCACCGAGGACTACTACAACTTCGTGGACGACAAGAAGGTCAAGCGCATCTGCGTCAACACGCTGATGCGCAACAAGCTCAGCAGCGGTTCCCTGGCGATCGTGCATCATGCCGGCGGCTACGAAGTGATCCCGCGTGAAGCGGCCCTGAAGATCCAGGAGCGCGATCCACGGCGCATCGTGCAACTGAATGTGAAGACAGAAGAAGTCAGCGCCGAAGACGATCCGTACGCGGCCTATCAGATCCCTGATGATCTGATGTGGTAAGCCTTTAAAGGTTGCCACAACAACAAACCCCGCTCATTGGCGGGGTTTGTTGTTTTCAATGCTGTCATTACACGGAGCGGGCGTCTCGTTGCTGTTCCAGATTTTCCAGTTCGGCCTTGTAGCTGTGGGCATCGCTCTCGGAGTGGAACATCCCCACCAGCATGTCTTGTTGATAGACGTCCCAGATCCGGATGCCGGCGGCTACGCCTTCGTGGGATTTATGTGAATCGTCGCGTTCAGTTACTTTTACAGTCATCTGCTGGCTCCAATCTCAATTGTTCTGCAGCAAGGCGTGTGCAGGCCTTTGTTATATATTTTGTTAGCTTGCTAAGTAAATGCTCGCGCTCGGTAATGATCTTTTGCAGAAACTGAAAAAATCCCGCAGCCCTTGCGGGCCGTGACATTCGGTCGCAGGGCGCCGGGTTTCATGACAGAAGTTTCATGTTTCCAACGGCTTGGGCACAAACCGGCAGGCGAAAAAAAGCCCCGCAATGGCGAGGCTTCTTCATTTCGAGCTGCTTGCTTAGCTGCCTTTGACAGCCTTGCCGTCAACCGTACCGTCGAGGAGCATGATGTTGTACTCCTTGCCGTCGGTCTCGACCTGGCGCAGGGCTACGAGGATGTAGCCCCAGTCCTTGGCGAACCACATTTCGGTGATGCGCTTGTTCTGTGTCGGGTCGCGAACGCGTTCGACCTTGATCGCATCGACCGAGCCCGCTTTGGTCTGGACTTTCTCCTGGCCAATCACGCGGAAGTCGTAGGTGTCGGTGTCTTCACCTTCGACCACTTGGTAGCTCATGCTTTTTTTGCCGGCGGCTACATCGCGCTGCAGGGCCAGTTGGTAGGTGGACTTGTCCAGCATGCCGGTGTTGAGCGGTACCTTGACCGGGTCGCCGCGATCAGTGCCGGTGACCATCTTGGTGGTCCAGTCGAAGTCCAGATTGACCTTCTTGGCTTTGCCCAGGCCGCCGCGTTCGAAGCGATATGACTGGGGCAGCAAGGCGTCCTTGTCCAGCTTCAGGGTGCTTTCTTCGGTCAGGCTGGCGACCAGCATGGAGGCCTTGAAATTCAAGGTCCAGGAGCCGTTGTCATTTTTCGACAGGCTGCGTTCGRCTGAGCCGCTCATCGGGAGCTGCTTCCAGTCGGCGGTGTAGCTGGCGGAGAACGGTTGAAGGTCTGCCGCCTGCGCAAGGGGCAGGGCGAACAGAGCACAAGCGAAGAGCAGGGCGCGACGCATAAAATCTCCTAGTTTCGAATCAAGTGACCGCTGGCCGCGAGTAACTGACCATCCAGTAAAGCACCCTGTTCGCCAAGGCTCAGTCGGCCCTCGGCAAACCAGCGTACGGCCATCGGGTAAATCTGGTGTTCGCGGGCGTGAACCCGTTGCGCCAGACTTTGCGGCGAATCGTGCAACTCTACCGGTATTACTGCCTGTACGACCAGTGGTCCGCCATCGAGTTCCTCGGTGACGAAGTGCACGCTGCAGCCATGTTCGGTGTCGCCGGCTTCCAGCGCTCGCTGATGAGTGTGTAACCCTTTGTATTTGGGTAGCAGCGAGGGATGGATATTGAGCAGGCGACCCTGATAGTGACGGACGAAATCAGCGCTGAGAATACGCATGAATCCGGCCAGTACCACAAGCTTGGGTTGGAAGGCGTCGATCAATTCGATCAAGGCGGCATCGAAGGCCTCGCGACCTTCGAAAACCTTGTGATCCAGGGTGCGGGTGTCGATGCCCGCGTCCCTGGCGCGCTGAAGGCCGTAGGCATCAGCGCGGTTCGAGATCACCGCGCGAATGCGCACAGGGTTGTCCGCGTTCTGCGCGTCGTCGATCAGAGCCTGCAAGTTACTGCCGGTGCCGGACAACAGCACCACGACATCACAGGTTGCGGGCATTTGCTCTTGCATCAATGCGCCTTGAGGTTCTTCAGTTCAACCTGCGCAGCACCTTCGGCAGCGGTAGCGATCTGACCGATGACCCAAGGTTGTTCGCCGGCTTCACGCAGTACGTTCAGCGCGGTTTCGACGTGTTCCTGAGCAACGCAGATCACCATGCCGACGCCGCAGTTCAGCACGCGGTGCATTTCGGTTTCGTCGACGTTGCCTTTCTCTTGCAGCCAGTCGAATACGGCCGGACGGGTCCAGCTCGCTACGTCAACCACGGCTTGCGCGCCTTTTGGCAGAACGCGCGGGATGTTGTCGAGCAGGCCGCCACCGGTGATGTGGGCCATGGCCTTGACCGCGCCGGTGTCTTTGATCAGCTTGAGCAGCGGCTTGACGTAGATGCGGGTTGGCGCCATCAGCAGGTCGGTCAGCGGCTTGCCATCGAGCTGGATGTTTTCGATGTCTGCACCGGACACTTCGATGATCTTGCGGATCAGCGAGTAGCCGTTGGAGTGCGGGCCGGAAGACGGCAGGGCGAGCAGGGCATCGCCAGCGGCGACTTTCGAACCGTCGATGATTTCCGACTTCTCGACCACGCCCACGCAGAAGCCGGCCAGGTCGTAGTCTTCACCTTCGTACATGCCAGGCATTTCAGCGGTTTCGCCGCCCACCAGCGAGCAGCCGGACAGTTCGCAGCCAGCACCGATGCCGGTGACGACTTGAGCGGCGGTGTCGACGTTCAGTTTGCCGGTGGCGTAGTAGTCGAGGAAGAACAGCGGCTCGGCACCGCAGACCACCAGGTCGTTGACGCACATGGCAACCAGGTCGATGCCGATGCTGTCATGCTTGTTCAGGTTCAGAGCCAGGCGCAGCTTGGTGCCGACGCCGTCGGTGCCGGATACCAGCACGGGCTGCTTGTAGCCAGCCGGGATTTCGCAGAGGGCGCCGAAACCGCCCAGGCCGCCCATGACTTCCGGGCGCGCAGTGCGCTTGGCGACGCTCTTGATGCGTTCGACCAATGCTTCACCGGCGTCGATGTCTACACCGGCGTCCTTGTAGCTCAGGGAGGGTTGCTTGCTCATGATCCAGGCCTTTAGGGGGGATTCAGGGGTAACGACCGAGTTCGGCGAGTGCGCTGAAATACGTGTGACGCGATTGCCGCGCAAGTATTTCAGAGTACCCAGCCGTTGCCGGTCTACGAAGGCGCGCGATTTTATCAGGCTTGAGGGGCAGCGGCCATCCTCGGGCCGACGGGCAGAGGCATATCGTGTTAAAAAAACCGAAAATGCCCGTGCTGGTGACCTCGCTCGTGGCTGTATAAGGTATAGCCGTTAACCGGCTATCGTTATGACAGAGTGAAAACTTCCATCGATTGCGTGAATGTTTTGCGCAGGCCGGCAGTCACAGCCTTGCTCAAGTCTGTTCATGCGGTCTGTTCCAGCCGCTTTTTGTCGACGGGAATCCTCCATGCGTTTGTGTAAATTTCTTTTTGTGGGCTGTTTGTCGTTGGTCAGCCTGGCGAGTCATGCCCAAACCGTTAACGGTCTCTATCAAGTGCGCGAGCCGGTCAGCAGTCAGACCCCGGAGGAGCGTGACCAGGCCACCCAGCGTGCGCTGGATACCCTGGTGCTGCGTCTGACCGGTGACGCCAAGGCGGCGCAGAGCCCGGGGCTGGCGGCGATTCGCAAGGACCCGCAGCAGATCATCAGCCGATATGGCTACGACGCCGGACCGCCGGAAAGCCTGCAAGTCGATTTCGATCCGGTCAGCACCGATCGGGCGCTGCGTCAGGCAGGCCTGGCCTTGTGGGGCGCCAATCGGCCGTCGATTCTCGGTTGGTGGCTGAACGATTCGACCGAAGGCTCAAGCCTGGTGGGAGACGGTCAGGCCAGTGCCGCGCCGCTGCGGCGTGCTGCACAGCATCGGGGGCTGCCGTTGCGCCTGCCGCTGGGTGACTTGAACGAGCAGATCGTCGCTACTGCGCCGCATCTGGAAGGCAATGATCCGGCGCCGTTGCATGGCATTTCCGAACGTTACGGCGCGGACGCTCTGTTGGCCGTGCATGCGCGGGAGGAGGGCGGTCAGTGGCAGGCCAAGTGGCATTTATGGCTGGGTGACCAGCGCGAGCAAGGCAGCGTGCAAGGGGCCGACAGTGCGGCTGTGGCCGATGCGGTATTGCTGGCGGTGAGTCAGCGCCTGGCACCACGTTTCGTTGCCAGGCCGGGAGCGTCCACCGAGCAGGTGCTTGAGGTGCAAGGCATGAATCTGGAGCGTTACGCGGTGCTGGGGCGCTTGCTTGAGCCGTTTGGTGCGCACCTGCAAAGTGTCAATGGCGACCAGATTGTGTATCGCGTCAACGGCAGTGCCGATCAACTGCGAGCGCAGTTGAGTCTGGCGAAGTTGCAAGAAGTGCCGGCGGGCGTTGCGCCTGCACCGGTTCAGTCTTCGGTCGGCGGTGCAGTACCTGCGGTCGCCCCGGCACCCGCGCCCAAAGCGCAGTTGAGTTTCCGTTGGTAGATTTTCTTTCCTTATATAGAAGCTGGAGTGATTCATGGCCGATACACGGCGTTGGGTATGGCTTGGTGGGGTAGCCCTGCTGTGCGCATTTGTGTACCTGTTGCATCCGATCCTTACACCGTTCCTGGTGGCGCTGTTACTGGCCTATCTGTTCGACCCGCTGGTGGATCGCCTGGAGGCATTTGGCCTGTCGCGAACCTGGGGTGTGGTCGCGGTGTTCGCGCTGTTCACCCTGGTCGTCATGACACTGTTACTGGTGTTGGTGCCGATGCTGGCCAAACAGCTGTTCCGCTTGTATGAACTGGCACCACAAATGCTCGATTGGTTGCAGCACACGGCGATGCCCTGGGCGCAGTCGAAGCTCGGGTTGGCGAATGGGTTCTGGAAGTTCGACAAGGTCAAGGCTGCGATTACCGAGCATATGGGGCAGGCCACTGACATCGTCGGTATCGTGCTGAGCCAGGCCACCGCATCGGGTTTGGCATTGATCGGTTGGCTGGCCAATCTGGTGCTGATCCCAGTGGTGAGTTTTTACCTGTTGCGCGACTGGGACCTGATGATGGCGAAGCTCCGTAGCCTGTTGCCACGTAATCGCGAAGAGCAAGTGGTAGCGCTGGCGGACGAGTGTCACGAGGTGCTCGGCGCATTTGTTCGTGGGCAGTTGCTGGTGATGCTGGCGTTGGGAGTGATCTACGCGGCGGGCCTGATGCTGGTCGGGCTGGAGCTGGGGCTGTTGATCGGCCTGATTGCCGGGCTGGCAGCAATCGTGCCGTACATGGGCTTTGTGATCGGGATTGGCGCGGCGCTGATCGCCGGGTTGTTTCAGTTTGGTGGCGACCTGTATCCGATGATCGGGATTGTCGCGGTGTTCATGGT
>NZ_JBFTLU010000225.1:0-7594 GCF_056396605.1 Pseudomonas sp. 05T35 | reverse complement strand
GCATTGCCGGAGTAGCTGATGATCGGGAAAACGGATTTGAAGGACGCATGCAGGCCCACGTCGCGGAACTGATCTTTAGTCGCTCCCGCTTGCAAGAATTCACGATACGAATCCAGCTGGATGGCCAGGAGGTACGGCACATCCATGACGTCCGGCAACTTGCTAAAGTCCTTGC
This sequence comes from Pseudomonas sp. 05T35, assembly GCF_056396605.1. NCBI lineage: Bacteria > Pseudomonadati > Pseudomonadota > Gammaproteobacteria > Pseudomonadales > Pseudomonadaceae > Pseudomonas > Pseudomonas sp. 05T35. The sequence goes on along the minus strand of NZ_JBFTLU010000225.1, from coordinate 7,419 downwards.
GGATACGTTTTTTCTCAGTATATGAGTAAGCCATCAGCGTTCCCCAGCTTGGTCACCTGCTTGTTTGGCCCCTCCCGACGGGAGCAGCCAGAAAATCGTGCAAACCCCATGGTTTGCGCCACCGCATCGGGTGGTTACAGCTCGTTATCGGCACCGACCCAGTCGGCTGCCAATAACGGAAAAAGGCCGGTGGCAAGAGCCACCAGCCATCAGCCTTTCGCTTAACGCTCGGGCTGGAGACGCAAAGTCGAAGCTTACTTCAGCTCGACTTTAGCGCCTGCTTCTTCCAGAACTGCTTTGGCTTTGTCAGCTGCGTCTTTGGCAACAGCTTCCAGAACCATGGCAGGCGCCAGAGTACGAGCCAATTTGCTGGTAGCGCCTTGAATCACGCTCATCAGCTGAGAAATTGCTTCGTTACGGGTCGGCAGAGTTGCCAGTACGTCGATTTGGTTAGCTGCGAGGAACTTGCCCTCGAACGCAGCTGCCTTGATCTCGAACTTGTCCTGACCTTTTGCGAATTCCTTGAAGATACGAGCAGCAGCGCCCGGATGTTCTTTGGAGAATGCAATCAAGGTCGGGCCAGTGAACACGTCGTTGAGGACACTGTATTCAGTGTCAGCAACAGCGCGCTTGAGCAGGGTGTTACGTACGACACGTACGTAAACGCCAGCTTCACGAGCCTCTTTACGGAGTCCGGTCATAGCGCCTACTGTTACGCCACGGGCATCAGCCACGACAGCGGACAGAGCAGCTTTGGCAGCCTCGTTGACTTCAGCGACGATGGCCTTCTTGTCTTCGAGTTTAATTGCCACGGGTTTAACTCCTGCTTGTTACCGTTTCATCCAGCCGAAGCCGGATGTCGTTTTGGTGTCTGATTCGGTAAGGAACCGGGAGCACCATCTGCGTAGGCTTGAKGTTTAAGACTTGCGTCGCCTACGGTCTTGGATAGCCCCCGCCAGGCAGGGACCCCAATTTTTCAATTGGCGCAATTACTTGCGCCAATCTGTGTCTTACGCGTCGAGCGAACCCTGGTCGATGACCAGACCTGGGCCCATAGTGGTGCTCAGGGTAACGCGCTTGACGTAAATACCTTTCGAGGAAGCTGGCTTGATACGCTTCAGATCAGCGATCAGGGCTTCAACGTTTTCCTTCAGCTTGACGGCATCGAAGCCGACTTTGCCAACGGAGGTGTGGATAATGCCGTTTTTGTCGGTGCGATAACGAACCTGACCAGCTTTTGCGTTTTTAACCGCGGTAGCTACGTCTGGCGTTACGGTGCCGACTTTAGGGTTAGGCATCAGGCCACGTGGACCGAGGATCTGACCCAACTGACCTACAACACGCATTGCGTCCGGGGAAGCAATAACCACGTCATAGTTCAGGTCGCCGCCTTTCATTTCGGCAGCCAGGTCGTCCATGCCTACGCGATCAGCGCCGGCAGCCAGAGCAGCTTCAGCTGCCGGGCCTTGGGTGAACACAGCAACGCGAACGGTCTTGCCAGTGCCGTGTGGCAGCACAGTAGCGCTACGAACAACCTGGTCAGATTTACGCGGGTCAACACCCAGGTTCACAGCAACGTCGAACGACTCGCTGAACTTGACAGTCGACAGCTCAGCCAGCAGAGCAGCGGCGTCTACAAAGTTGTAGGCCTTGCCCGCTTCGATTTTGCCGGCGATAGCCTTTTGGCGCTTGGTCAGCTTAGCCATTACACACCCTCCACGTTAAGGCCCATGCTACGAGCAGAACCGGCGATAGTACGCACGGCTGCTTCCATATCAGCTGCAGTCAGATCCGCGTTTTTGGTTTTCGCGATTTCTTCCAGCTGAGCACGAGTTACAGTGCCAACCTTAACGGTGTTTGGACGAGCGGAACCGCTAGTCAAACCAGCAGCCTTCTTCAGCAGAACCGAAGCCGGGGTGCTTTTAGTTTCGAAAGTGAAGCTACGSTCGCTGTAGACAGTGATGATCACTGGAGTCGGCAGACCTGGTTCAATACCCTGAGTACGGGCGTTGAAAGCCTTGCAGAATTCCATGATGTTCACGCCGTGCTGACCCAGAGCAGGACCAACAGGTGGGCTTGGGTTAGCCTGAGCGGCCTTCACTTGCAGCTTGATGTAAGCGGTAATCTTCTTGGCCATGAGGCACTCCAATTACGGGTTCGAACGCCTCGAGAGGCTCCCCGGTTACTTGCGCGTTTATCCCAGTGACGACAAAACCCCACAGCCTAGGGCTGCGGGGTTGGGATGCTTGTTCGGCTAGACCTTTTCGACCTGGCTGAACTCCAACTCTACCGGAGTAGAGCGACCGAAAATGAGCACTGCGACTTGGATCCGGCTCTTTTCGTAGTTAACTTCTTCGACTGTGCCGTTAAAATCAGCGAACGGACCGTCAGTAACACGAACCACCTCACCCGGCTCGAACAGAGTCTTGGGTTTCGGCTTGTCACTACCATCAGCAACACGACGCAGAATTGCTTCCGCCTCTTTGTCAGTGATCGGCGCAGGCTTATCAGCGGTACCGCCGATGAAGCCCATCACCCGAGGAGTATCCTTGACCAAGTGCCAAGTACCCTCATTCATATCCATCTGAACCAGCACGTAACCAGGGAAGAATTTACGCTCGCTTTTGCGCTTCTGGCCATTACGCATTTCAACCACTTCTTCAGTGGGAACCAGAATTTCGCCGAAGCCATCTTCCATGCCAGCCAGCTTTACGCGCTCGATCAACGAGCGCATGACATGCTTCTCGTAACCCGAGTAAGCATGCACAACGTACCAACGCTTAGCCACGGGACACCCTTAGCCAACAATCAAGGAAACAAGCCAGCCGAGCAGGGAATCAAGCCCCCACAACAGCAACGCCATAACCAGAACAACAGCCACCACAATCAGGGTGGTCTGCGTGGTTTCTTGGCGAGTTGGCCACACGACTTTACGAATCTCTGTGCGAGCTTCCTTAACCAGTACAAAGAAAGACTTGCCCTTGACGGTCTGCAGGCCTACAAAGGCAGCTACAGCAGCAATAACAAGCAAAGCGAGTACACGGTACAGGATCGGCGCAGCATGGTAATACTGATTGCCGACAACGCCAACAACCACCAAGGCGACTACTACAAGCCACTTGAGCAGATCGAAGCGAGAGCCTTGAGCTTCAGCTTTAGGAGTCATCTATGAAGATCCTGTGAAAAGAAAGCCAGACACACTGAGTGAATCTGGCAGGTCAGGAGGGAATCGAACCCCCAACCTACGGTTTTGGAGACCGTCGCTCTGCCAATTGAGCTACTGACCTAAAACAAAATTAGGCCGACCATTATGCCGGCCTAAAAAAGACATTACAACAACTTACTCGATGACTTTGGCTACGACACCAGCGCCGACGGTACGACCGCCTTCACGGATAGCGAAACGCAGACCATCTTCCATCGCGATGGTTTTGATCAGGGTAACAGTCATCTGAATGTTATCGCCTGGCATCACCATCTCAACGCCTTCTGGCAGCTCACAGTTACCAGTCACGTCAGTTGTACGGAAGTAGAACTGYGGACGGTAGCCCTTGAAGAACGGAGTATGACGACCGCCTTCTTCCTTGCTCAGAACGTAAACTTCTGCGGTGAACTTGGTGTGCGGCTTAACCGAACCCGGCTTGACCAACACCTGACCACGCTCAACATCATCACGCTTGGTACCACGCAACAGAACACCACAGTTCTCACCTGCACGACCTTCATCGAGCAGCTTGCGGAACATTTCAACACCAGTACAGGTGGTGGTAGTAGTGTCACGCAGACCAACGATTTCCAGCGGATCCTGAACGCGAACGATACCGCGCTCAATACGCCCAGTCACAACAGTACCGCGACCCGAAATCGAGAACACATCTTCAATAGGCATCAGGAACGGCTTGTCGATAGCACGCTCAGGCTCCGGGATGTAGCTATCCAGAGTCTCAACCAGCTTCTTGACAGCAGTGGTGCCCATCCCGTTATCGTCAAGACCTTCCAACGCCATACGGGCAGAACCGATAATGATTGGAGTGTCATCACCCGGGAAGTCGTAAGTGCTCAGCAGATCGCGCACTTCCATCTCAACCAGCTCCAGCAGCTCAGCATCGTCTACCAGGTCAGCCTTATTCAGGAAAACCACGATATACGGAACGCCTACCTGACGGGACAACAGGATGTGCTCACGAGTTTGCGGCATCGGACCATCAGCGGCCGAGCAAACCAGGATAGCGCCATCCATCTGAGCAGCACCAGTGATCATGTTCTTCACGTAGTCGGCGTGACCCGGGCAGTCAACGTGCGCATAGTGACGCACGGCCGAGTCATACTCAACGTGAGCAGTGTTAATGGTGATGCCACGAGCTTTTTCTTCTGGGGCGCTATCGATCTTGTCGAAGTCAACTTTAGCCGAACCGAAAACTTCGGAACAGACGCGAGTCAGAGCGGCAGTCAGCGTAGTCTTACCGTGGTCGACGTGACCAATGGTGCCTACGTTGACGTGCGGCTTATTACGTTCGAACTTTTCCTTAGCCATCGAAATCACCCCTAGGAGAAGAATTAAGCAAGTCACACTAGCCATTAAAACAAAGGCAGATATTTTCATATCTGCCTTGTTATATGGAGCTCTTGAGCGGATTTGAACCGCTGACCTCACCCTTACCAAGGGTGTGCTCTACCAACTGAGCTACAAGAGCGAAACACTTTGCACAACCTGCAAACTTGGAGCGGGTAGCGGGAATCGAACCCGCATCATCAGCTTGGAAGGCTGAGGTTCTACCACTAAACTATACCCGCGTAAGCTTGCAGCTCACGCTAAAAATGGTGGWGGGRGAAGGATTCGAACCTTCGAAGTCGTAGACGKCAGATTTACAGTCTGMTCCCTTTGGCCGCTCGGGAACCCCTCCTAAGCGAGCCGGCATTCTACATCATGCCAGCCTTCTGTCAAGCATTTTCTCATTAAAAACCTGAGGTTAGCTGCGTTGACCTCGCTTTGCACCGTTGACCGCTAAAGGTCTTCACTGCGAAGCGGGCGCCATTCTATGCAACCTATTCAGCAGTTGCAACCCCCTCGCACGGCATTATTTTATGTTTTAACTCATTGAATTCTTTAGCAAGGTTCTGCAGCACGGAATCATCAGCCAAACGCCTGCTCTCTGGAACCACGCGCATCCAATATCCAACAGAATCAGGAAGAGAAACCGATAGCTGCTGAACCTTGATATCAAGAGCAGCCAAACGCTGCTCAAGCGTCTTTGCCGTTTCCTGACGAGCAAAACCACCCAGATAAAGGCAATTGGTATCTGCCTGCACAGATTTACCCTTATCACGCGCAGCCGCTGCATCAGGCGTTTCACTCAGCAGACGAATGTCCTGCTGCGAACCTTTATACAAACTTAACGGAGTGACGTCCTTTGCCCGCAAGGGCGCCTCCTGTTGGTGCCAGACGTAATAGAACACATTGAGGACCAGCAACAGCAGAAACAACCAACGCATATAAACCTCAGGACAATGGGCACGCCATGGCCAAACCTACGAAGACGAGATCCGGCACCACCCGCGCCTCTGGCACGACTCCGGAAACCAGGCCTGCATCACCACCAGTGAGGAACACCGAGAATTCCTGCCCCCAATAGCTGCGCGCCAGCTCCAGTTGTGTCAGGACAAACCCTCTCAACATCAATGAACATCCACGCTCCACGGCCTCCACCGTATTTCGACCCGGCTCAAAGCTCTCGAGCGCCCTGGATGCCGCAAGATCGTCATAGCGGATTCGCCGGGTGTGGGTGCGCAACTGGTTACGCATCAAGGGCATTCCTGGACAAATGAAACCTCCAAGGTGCTGGCCATCCGCCGCAATAAAGTCTGCAGTAAGCGCAGTACCAAAATCGAGAACCAGGCAAGCTCCCGAGGCAAGATGAAATGCGCCAAGCATCGCAAGCCAGCGATCAAGGCCCAGCCGCTGATAATCCTCGTAACCGTTGCGGACCCCAGACATTTCACGAACCGGTGCCGCACAGGACACCGTTACACCGAATGCATCGACCAGCAAGGAAACTAGCGCAGCGGTCTCCTCATTAGTCCTTACACTTACCAGGCGACAGTACTTGAGATTCAAGCCATCACAGCCGCGCAAACTTTCCAACAGGGCCAGATCCGAGTCGACCGCCCCCTCAGCAACCACGCGTGCCGCGTCTGCGTGCAATACACGCCACTTAATAAAGCTGTTCCCGCAGTCGAGCTCAAGAATCATCGCGCAACCTCAGACTTAGCTCACCACCACTAAACACCTTTTCTACGCCACCCACGTTCAAACGCAATGCGCCTTGACCATCAATTCCTATCACCTCACCATCAATCCGGTTCACTCCGGCGATCAGCGAAACCGCGCGCCCCTGCCATAGATGTCCTTGCTCCCACTCAGCCTGAAGCGCCGAAAACCCTGCCGACTGGTGACGACTCAGATGCTCTTGGAGAACAACGCCCAAACGCGCCACTAGAAGATTACGATCAAACGCCCTACCCGCTTCGAGACGCATAGAAGTCCATTGCTGATCAACCTCATCAGCCATCTGCATATTTACATTGATTCCCACACCCAGAACGACATGACACACATCAGCAGGATCCCCAACCAACTCCAACAATATGCCGGCGATTTTCTTTTCACCCACCAGGACATCGTTAGGCCACTTCAAACCAGCTTCGGCTATACCCAGATCGCGCAGCGTTTGCATCACGGCAAGGCCGACGACCAGGCTAAGCCCTTCGAGCTGCCGCATCCCACCATCAATTCGCAGCACGAGGCTATAGTAAATATTTTCGGCAAACGGGCTCACCCACTTGCGGCCGCGTCGACCGCGACCAGCAGTTTGTCGCTCCGCAAGAACAAGAAACGGCGCAGCCATTCCGCGCTCTATAGAGCGCAAAGCTTCAGCGTTAGTGGAATCAATCGAATCAAAGACTATTACGGGCCAGCCGCAAGCAGGTGAATGTTCACTGATCTCCACGGCGTTGAGTAGCGTCAATGGCGCACTCAACTGGTAACCACGACCGCGCACCTTGTGGATAGAAAGCCCTAACTCGGCCTCGAGGTGCTGGAGCTGTTTCCACACAGCGCTACGACTGATACCTAGAGCAGCGCCCAGCGCTTGGCCAGAATGGAAACGACCGTCCTTCAGGAGCTTTAACAACGTCAGCATGCAAGTATCGCCTCACAATGAGGTCCGCATGATAGCCATGCCCCAGACCGTTGCATAGAAATCGTAAGAGTCAACTTTCTCGCAGGCAAAACAAAACCCCAACTGCTTTCGCAATTGGGGTTTCGGAATTTAATCTTGACGATGACCTACTCCTCACATGGGGAAACCCCACACTACCATCGGCGATGCATCGTTTCACTGCTGAGTTCGGGATGGGATC